>NZ_JBAMDJ010000028.1:0-92417 GCF_036961705.1 Pseudomonas sp. 3JA | reverse complement strand
CCCCTCGCCACAGGGATTCATGGCGCCTGTTCAGCGCCGCAAATAAGCCCCGAAATCAATATCCCCGGCACTGAGGATCGCTTGCACCCGGTTGTGCACATTGAGCTTGCGCAGGATCGCCGAGACGTGGGCCTTGACCGTGGTTTCGGCGATGTCCAGGGTGTAGGCGATCTGTTTGTTCGACTCGCCCTTGGTCATGCGTTCGAGCACCAGCAGTTGCTTGCGGGTCAAGGCCTGGAGCAGTTCCGGCGGGAATGCCGGGGTTTCGTTCAGGCGGCGGCCCATCGGGCTTTTTTGCGTGCGAATGATGTCGGGCGGCAGGTACACGTTGCCGTTGAGGATCTGCTCGATGGCGTCGGTCATCTGCGAGCGTGGCGAGGATTTGGTGATGAAGCCCACCGCACCATAGGTGATGGCCTGCAGCACCACCTGTTTGTCCTGCTCGGCGGAGACAATCACCACGGGGATGGTCGGTGCCTCGTTGCGCAGGTTGATCAGGCCATTGAGCCCGTGCATGCCGGGCATGTTCAGGTCCAGCAGGATCAGGTCCAGGTCGTCGTGCTCGGCAGTCAAGGCCAGGGCGCTGTCCAGGTCGGCGGTCTCCATGACCTCGCTGCCCGGAAAACCGTCGCTGATGACGTTGTGGATGGCTTCGCGAAACAGGGGGTGATCGTCGGCTATCAGGATTTTATACATGGCCATTCACCTCGTTATTGTCGTGTGGGGCAGGGCAGTTGCACGCACTTCTTGCAAGATCAGGGAAAGGGTTCGGGCCGGGCCGCTTGCAGGGGCAGGTTGGCCGCCTCCCAGGCATCGAGGCCATCGCGATACCAGTACACATGGTTATAGCCCATGGCAGCGGCGCGTTTTACCGCGTTCCAGCTCAGCCAGCAATCGGCGCGGCAATAAAAGACCAACGGCGAATCCAACCGCCCGCCGGTGGCCGTGCGCAGGTGATGGCTGAAGTAGTCCTGCCAGGTCGGGTCGAGGTCGCCGTCACCGGTATTGGCCAGCCACAGGCTGCCAGGGAGGTTGGCGTGGGGTTCGTTGTCGATGAAACGCCCTTGGACCCACGGCCGGCGATAAACGTCGATCAGCACCGGGGGCGAGGCTTGCTCAAGCAGCTGTTGCAGGGCCTGGGTATCGAGGGTCTGGGCGCCGTCGACAGTGGCGGGCGTCGGGCTGCGGTATTGGGCGATGCGGTAGCCCTGCGCTGAAAACAGCGTGGTCTCGGCCTGGGCGACATTCAGCGCCAGGCTCAGCAAGAGGATCGCCAGCAAACGGGGCATAGGATTTATCCTTTTTGTTATGCGCCCATTACATGCCAGGGTCGAGGTCTTGTGAATGCGACCATAGACAGGAAAACCAGTACTAAAGTAGTAATTTTGGCCATGGACCCTGCACAGAACCCTTGTGGGATATGGGGATGGGGCAATTCAATTGGCCTTGCGCAACGCCGCATGCTGCGGATTGAACGTCCACACCGCCAACAGCGCGAACACCAGGGTCAACCCCACGCACACTGCCATCGCCAGCAGGTTGAACTGCTCGTACAGCGCAAAACGCACCAACTCCACGCCGTGGGTGAACGGGCTGATCGAGCAAAGCCAGTACAGCCAAGGGCTGGCTTCCTGCATTTTCCACAATGGGTACAGCGCCGAAGACAGGAAGAACATCGGGAAGATCACGAAATTCATCACCCCGGCGAAGTTTTCCAGTTGCCGGATGGCATTGGACAGCAGCAAGCCCAGGGCGCTGAGCATCAGGGCCACCAGCAACAGGGCCGGCAGGGCCAGCAGCAGGCCCATGGTCGGTGGCTGGATGCCGTACAGCCAGGCGATAGCGAGAAAGGCATAGACCTGCAACAGCGAGATCAGCGAGGTCGCCAACAACTTGCTCGCCAGCAGGAACGCCCGGGGCAAGGGGCTGGTGAGCAACACGCGCATGCTCCCCATCTCCCGGTCGTAGACCATCGACAGCGAGCCCTGCATGCCGTTGAACAACAGGATCATGCAGGCCAGCCCGGGCACGATATACACCTCGTAGGGGATGTAGGTGTCGTAGGGCGCGATGATGGCGATGCCCAGTGCCGCGCGAAAACCGGCGGCGAACACCAGCAGCCACAGCAGGGGCCGTACCAGGGCACTGAGCAGCCGTGTGCGTTGCAGCACGAAGCGCAGCCATTCGCGCGTCACGATGCCGCTGAAACATTGCCAGTACGCATTCATGGCCCGACTCCCGTGGCGGTCAAGCGGGTGAAGGCCGAACCGAGGGTGCCCCCATGTTCCAGGCTCACCGCGTCGGCCTGTCCGCTGGCGACCAGACGGCCCTGGTGCACGATCAACAGGTCGTCGCTGGGCTGCACTTCGTCGAGCAAGTGAGTGGTCCAGAGCACGCTGATGCCTTGCTCGCTGCACAGTTGCCGGATGTGCAGAGCCAGGGCGAGGCGGCTGGCCGGATCGAGGCCGACGCTGGGTTCGTCGAGCAGCAACAGGTGCGGTTCGTGGAGCAAGGCGCGGGCGATCTCAACCCGGCGTCGATGGCCACCGTTGAGGTCGCGTACCCGCTCGTGGCGGCGCTCCGTCAGGTGCTGGCGGGTCAGTTCGGCGTCGATGCGGGCGCTGCCCTGGCGCCGCGAAAAACCGTGCAGCGCCAGGTGATAGCGCAGATTCTGTTCAATGCTCAGGTCCAGGTCCAGCGTGCTCTGTTGGAACACCACACCTAACTGGCGCAGGGCCGGTCTTGGTGATTTCTGCAGGGAATGACCGCCGATGTGGATCTCGCCACGTTGCAGGTCGTACAGGCGTGTGAGCAGGGCGATCAGCGTCGACTTGCCGGCACCGTTGGGACCCAGCAGCGCGGCGAAACGGCCTGCGGGCAGGCTGAAGTTCATCTGCTTGAGAGCTTCGCGCGCGCCATAGGCAAAGCTCAGGTCGCTGACCTCCAGGGCGTTCATGGCGTGACCACCACGCCCCAAGGGTAGCGCCCGACTTTCACCGACTTCAGGACCTTGCGGCTCTCTACATCGATCACCGAGACATCGCCGCTGACGCCGTTGGTCGCCAGCAGCTGCTTCTGGTCCGGGGTGAACGCCAGTTGCCAGACCCGTCTGCCCACCAGCAGATAATCCAGCACTTCGAAGGTCTTGGCGTCGATCACCGCCACATGGTTGGCCGGGCCCAGGGCGACGAACGCCAGCTTGCCGTCGGCGCTGAGCTTGATGCCCACTGGTTGGACCTTGTCCGGGTGCACGCCCTTGATCTGGAACGTCAGGGTCTTGAGCACCTGGCGCGTGGCGACGTCGAGTACGGTCAACGTGCCGCCGATCTCCGCCGAGGCCCAGAGCTGCGTACCGTCGCGATTGAACTCGACGAAACGTGGCCGCTGGTCCACCAGGGTGTTGTCAGCCAGGGTCTGGGTGCTGGTGTCGATCCAGTGCAGCATGTTCGTGGTTTCACTGGTGTTGACCGCCCACTTGCCGTCAGGGCTGACGGCCATGCCCTCGGGTTCGACACCCACGCCGATCTGGCCCAGCACTTCGGAAGTCTGGGTGTCGATCACCGTGACCAGGGCATCGTCTTCGTTGGAGACATACAGCCAGCGGTCGTTGGGGTGCAGGGCGAATTGCTCCGGGTCTTTGCCGGAAGGCAGTTCCTTGATGATCTTGCGGGTGGCGACATCCATCACCTGGACCCGGTCCGAGTCGCTGGCGCAGATGTACAGCAGGCGATTGTCGTGGGACAGCAGCAGGCCCCGGGGGCGCTGGCCAACCGGTAGGGTCTCGATGACTTCCAGGCTCTGCATGTCGATCAGGCTCAGGCTGTTGTCCTTCTCGTTGGAGACCCAGGCGATGCTGGCGGCGGCGGGGCCGGCAGCCAGCAGAACAGCACCCAGGGCAAGGACTTGGCAGAGCAGGGCTGGTTTGAACAGCGGGCGGCGCATGGCGGTTTTCCTTATTGTTGTTATCGATCAGGGGTAACGGCAGCTTACTTCGGGCCGGTCATAACCCAGGCTGTCCATTTCATTGGAAGGGTGGAGAAAACCGTCCTGGGGCGAAGTGCTGACCAGTGCCCGTGGCTGGACCAGGGGAATCGGTTGGCGCAATTGGCCGTTCCAGGGCCGGTAGCTGAGCTTGCGACCCTTGAAACCGTCCAGGGGCAACTGGTCGCTGAGGGCCAGCTGGCGAATGGCGAGCGGGTCGTCCTGACGCAACTTGCTCACGGCGCTGGCGATGCTGCGCACGGCGATCCAGGCAGCAAAGTCGCGGTCGTTCATCCAGCGTCCGGCCAGGGCTTCAAAGCGTTTTTGCAGTTGCGCCGCGCCGTAGGTTTCCACGGTCTTGTGCCAACCGGTGGGCGTCAGCCCTTGGGTGCCGGCCACCGGGCGTGGGTACCAGGTCTGGTAGGGCAGGTATTCACCGAAGTCGCCGCGCTCATCGGCCACCAGCACCACGTCATACTCGGCGGTCTGGGTGAACAGCGGCATGTCGGCCTGGGCGCTGCGGCGCTGGTCGTTGTCGAACTGCCAGGCCTTCTCGGCGACGATCTTCATGCCGAAGCGTTTCATGGCCCGGCGCAATGCGGCGGCATAGGCCTGGTCCTCGGGCGTCTGGCCGACGATCAGCAAGGCCCGCTGCCATTTACGCACGACGCTGAACTGCACCAGGGCATCGGCGAGCATGGCGCGGTCGGGCAGGCTGTGTAGCACGTTGCCCAGGCAGTCGGTGGTGCGCAGGCTGTCGTCGGGGCTACCGGCGTTGAACAGCAGGCTGTCGGGCAGGGCGGCGCTGAGTTGGCGCAGGCTGGCGGCCGGTGCGTTGACCACGAACAGCCGCAGGCCCTGGTCATGTTGGGTCCGGGCGGCCTGGAGCAGCGCTTCGGGAGTGTCGACGCTGGCGCTGTCCAGGCGGTAGTCGTGCTTGAGAAAACGCCCGGTGCTGTTGCTGTCGACGATCGCCAATTCAGCGCCGCGCAACCCGGCATCGGCCGGTTCGGCAATGACGTTGGATAGCAACGGGCCCGGATCGGGACGGTAACCCAGGTAGCCGATGCGCACTTGCAGCGGCGTGGCATCGCCCGCGTGAGCAGTTGCCGCTGCCAGCAGAGAAACCAGGGCGTAACTGACGAGCCGGCGCATGACATCCTCCATTGCAGGTAGCGCCAGCATAGAAAGCCCAGGGGCATGGGGAAATATGCAGAAAGTACCGCCGGTGCAGTACCAAGGTAGTAACTCACCTTGGAGGCCGGGGTTTTAGCATGCAGGCATCGTCATTGACCAGGAGGGGGCAGACCATGCGGATTCTCAAAGCGCTGCTGTTGCCGTTTCTGCTGATCCTGAGTTTGATCGGGGTTGACCGTCCCAAAACCTGGAAACCCCCGCTCCCACAGGGGGTGGGTGTCAATTCAGGGCTGGAGCGCTAGCCATGTCAGCCCTCTGGCGCATCAACCTCTGGGTCTCCGCCTTTTTCGCCCTGGTCACCCTGGCCTGTGCAGTCCTGCTGCTGCACCAGGCCATGGCCGATGTGAAACGAGAGCTGCAATCGGCCGAATCGGTGGTGCATTACCTGCGCGAAACCGCCGAGCGCGATCCGGCCAGTCTCCAGCCGCGGTTGACCGGCAGCCTGCGGCATGTGCGGGTCCGTTGGCTGGCCCCTGGGGAGTTGTTCCCGGCGAATGAATCCGGAATGAAGGCCTGGCTCGGCCGCCGGTTACTGGATGACGGACCCGCGGCTCAGGTGGTGGATTTGCCGGACGGTCGGCGGGCCTGGATTGCCGTCGACCCTCGCGATGAAATCGACGAGATTCTCGATTCCTTGGTGCAACTGTTGTACGTCTGTGCCCTGGCGCTGTCGCTCAGCCTGTTGGTGATTCGTTGGGGGGTACGCCGGGGCATGCGCTTGCTCGATGAGCTGCTGCATGCGTTGCGTCAGGTCTCAGCCGGGAACCTGCAGGTGCGCCTGGGCACTGAGGGTGTCCCGGAGGCGCAGCATCTGGCGGGGCATTTCAATCGCATGACCGCTGCGCTGGCCGAGGCCCAGGCCGATAACGCCCGGCTTACCCAGGCCTTGCTGGCCGTGCAGGAACAGGAGCGTACCCAGCTGGCCCAGACCCTGCACGACGACTTGGGCCAATATGTGGCCGGCATTCGTGCTCGCGCCTGCCTGCTGCGGCTGGTGATGGATCAGCCGCCGGCGCTGGAGCAGACCGTCAGCCAGCTCGAAGAGCATTGCGAGCATTTGCAATCGGGTTTCCGGGCACTGGTGCATGACTTGTACCCAGTGGTGTTGCAGTACCTGCCATTGGGCGAGGCCATCAGGCTATTGGCCGGGCAATGGCAGGCCGCCCAGGGCATCACCTGTCAGGTGTGGATCGACAAAACACTGCCGTCCTTGTCCGGTCCGGACAAGACCCACTTGTATCGTTTGTTGCAGGAAGCATTGACCAACGTTGCCCGGCATGCCGGCGCCACGCAGGTGCGGATTCGCCTGCAACACCGCGCCGGGCGCCTGAAGTTGCTGGTGCGCGACAACGGTTGCGGAGCGACGCAACCATCGCGCGCCGGTGTCGGCTTGCACTCGATGTCCGAGCGGGCGCGCAGCCTGGGCGGTGAGCTGCGCATCCTCAGCCAGCCTGGCGCCGGTTGGGCGCTGGCCTTGAATATTGCCCTGGAGGCGTGATGAACATTCTGTTGGTGGACGACCATGCGGTGGTTCGGCAGGGCTATGCCAGCCTTTTGCGGGTGTTGATGCCGGACCTGCAGGTCCGCGAAGCGGCGACCGGTGAGGAGGCGTTGAGCCAGGTGCAGGAGCAGGTGCCGCATCTGGTGATCATGGACTTCGGCCTGCCCGGTATCAGTGGCTTGGAAACCACCCGCCGGCTACGCCAGCGCCTGCCGCAACTGCGGGTGCTGTTTTTCAGCATGCACGATGAATTGCCCTTGGTGCGCCAGGCATTGGACGCTGGCGCCGCGGGCTACCTGACCAAGAATTCGGCACCGCAGGTGCTGGTCGACGCGGTGCGGCGAGTGCTGGCCGGGCATGTCTACATCGAGCAATCCCTGGCCACGCAACTGGCCTGCACCCGTTCGCGCCAGGATGTCGACCCGCGGCTGCAATGCATGACTCAACGGGAGTTGGAGATCTTTGTCATGCTCGCCAAGGGCACCCCCGCCCGCACCATTGCCGAACAGCTGTGCATCAGCGCCAAGACCGTGTCCAACCACCTGACGCTGCTCAAGAGCAAGTTGCAGGTCAGTTCCCATGCCGAGCTGGTGCACTTGGGGATCGATATGGGGGTGGTGCGGGTGGCGGGGTGAATCCCGGGTTCATTGTGGCGAGGGAGCTTGCTCCCGCTGGGGCGCGAAGCGGCCCTGAAACCAGGCACCTCGGTAGGACGGATTGACTGAGTTGGCTGGGGGAGGGGGGCTGCTGCGCAGCCCAGCGGGAGCAAGCTCCCTCGCCACAGGGGTTGTGGCAATCCTTACTGATCCCAGGAAGTCGGGCAACCGGTACAGCCCTCCATATTCGCATCCTGGAAATTCCCGTAGTGCTGGCGAGAACCACTCAGGTTGGCCTGTTCCAGGTTGCTTTCGCCGAGCTTGGCTTCCTGCAGGTTGGCGTCGCGCAGGTCGGCGCCCTTGAGGTCGGCCTTGCTCAACCAGGCCATTTCCAGGTCCGCCGCCTGCAGGTTCGCGTCGTGCAAGCGGGCACCGGACAAGCGGGCGAACTGAAGGTAGGCGGCGGTCAGGTCAGCACGTTGGAACTGCGTGCCTTGGGCGAACAGCCCCCAACCCTGGATCGCCTTTAGCGTGGCGCCGCTGAAGTCCGCCAGGCGCAGGTTGCTTTGTTGCAGGCTGGCACGGGTCAGGTTGGCGCCCTGCAGTTGGGCTTTCTCGAGGTTGGCCAGGTCCAGTCGCGCATGCCGCAGGTCGGCGTCGCGCAGGTCGGCACCGCTGAGGTTCATTTTGCGCAGGTCCTGGTTCGCCAGTTTTGCACCACGCAGGTTGGCGCCGGGGCATTGGCTGGATTCGGCGATGAGGCAGCCGTTAATCGTCAGAGGGGTATCAGAGTCGTCGGCATGGGCACAGGCACCGATGAACAGAAGCAGCAATGGCAAGCATTTCATGACACGAACTCGGGCAATTGTGGGAGCGAGCTTGCTCGCGATGGCGGTGGTTCAGCCGGCATTCATGTTGACTGACACTGGACTATCGCGAGCAAGCTCGCTCCCACAGGGGGTTGTGGTGTGGGTCAGGACCCAGTTGGGCTCAGGTTATTTCTGCGCCGTCGCCTTATCCCAGCTCGGAATCTTGAATACCCAGAACGACCCACCCTGGGCCACCGGCTTGGTCAGTTCGGCCATGTCGCCACCCCACAACGGTACGGCACCACCGTAGCCGACGGTCACGCCGATGAATTGCTCGCCGTCCTGCTCCCACGTGATGGGTGGGGAAACGATGCCGCTGCCGGTCTGGAACTTCCACAGCTCCTTGCCGGTCTTGGCGTCGAAGGCCTTGAAGAAGCCGTCGCCGGTGCCGGTGAACACCAGGTTGCCCTTGGTCGCCAGTACTCCGGCCCACAGTGGCAGCGGTTCCTTGTGCTCCCAGACTACCTTGCCGGTGGTGGGGTTCATCGCCCGGAGGCTGCCAACGTGATCGTCGTACATGCGCTTGATGCGAAAACCCATGCCGAGGTAGGCCGAGCCCTTCTTGTAGTTCACTTCCTCGGTCCAGTATTCCTCTTTCCACTGGTTGCCGGGGACATAGAACAAGCCGGTGTCCTGGCTGTAGGCCATGGGATTCCAGTTCTTGCCGCCGAGGAAGGGCGGCGAGACTTCCACCGGCTTGCCCTTGGTTTCACCCGGCAATGGCTTGGCCGGACGCTGGCCGGGGTTTTCCACCGGGCGCCCGGTCTTGAGGTCGATGTGGCTGGCCCAAGTGATGTTGTCGACGAACGGGAAGGCGTTCTGCAGCTTGCCGTTGTTGCGGTCCACCACGTAGAAGAAACCGTTGCGGTCGGCGTGGGCGGTGGCTTTGACCACCTTGCCGTCCTTGTCCTTGTAGTCGAACAGCACCAGCTCGTTGTTGCCGGAGAAGTCCCAGGCGTCGTTGGGCGTGTGTTGGTAGAACCACTTCACTTCGCCAGTGCTTGGGTCGACGCCCACCTGGCCGGAGGTGTAGAGGCTGTCGTAATCGTGAGGGTTGCCATCCTTGGCCGTGCGTGCCCAGGTGTTCCACGGGCCAGGGTTGCCCGCGCCGACGATGATGGTGTTGGTCTCGGCGTCGAAACTGGCGCTCTGCCAAGGTGCGCCGCCGCCGTGGCTCCAGGCTTCGACCTTGCCGGTTTCAGTGGTCTTGTCGTCGGGCCAGGAGGGCGCCTTGACATCGCCCGTCGGGGTGCTGTCCTTGCCGTTGAGGCGGCCCATGTGGCCTTCGACGAACGGGCGCATCCAGACTTCTTCGCCGGTATCGGGGTCGCGGGCGAACAACTGGCCGACCACGCCGAACTCATCGCCGGAACTGCCATGGATCAGCAGGACCTTGCCACTGGTCTTGTCCTTGATCAGCACCGGCGCCCCGGTCATGGTGTAGCCGCCGGCGTGGTCGCCGAACTTCTTGTTCCACACCACTTTGCCGGTGTTCTTATCCAGGGCGACGACTCGCGCGTCCAAGGTGCCGAAGTAGATCTTGTCGCCGTAGATGGCCGCGCCACGGTTGACCACGTCGCAGCACGGGCGAATGTTGTCCGGCAGCCGGTGGTTGTAGGTCCACAGGCGCTTGCCGGTCTTGGCGTCGAGGGCGAATACCCGCGAGTACGAGCCGGTGACGTACACCACGCCGTCGCTGACGATGGCCTGTGATTCCTGGCCGCGCTGCTTCTCGTCGCCGAATGAGTAGGACCAGGCCGGGGTCAGCTTGAACACGTTCTTGTCGTTGACCTGGGCCAACGGGCTCCAGCGCTGGGCGTTGGTGCCCATGCCGTATTGCAGCACGTCCTGGGTGGTCAGGTGATCGTTGGCGATGTCTTCCCAGGTGACGGCAGCGCGCGCCAACGGACTCGTTGACAGACTGCCGGCCAGCAGCAAGGCGACCGTCAGGGAGGAGAGGGCGGGTAGCGTTTTTATTCTCATGGTGGCAGTTCCCAGTGAAAGGTTTTGGCCTGACTAGGGTGAGTGGTGCCACGACCCGGCCGATACGGAAAAAGTCCCGCCCTAGCCGGGAAGACTTCCCAAACCGCCTGTCTTTACGACCTGCGTCGGATGGCCTGCTACCAAGGAACTAGACCCCGGCCACCAAAGCAGCATTCGGCTGGGGCAGGGCGGTTCCTAAGATGACGGCACGGCTTCTTCACAGAGGTCTTGCGTGCAATCCAGAGGGCATAACAATGACAACAAAACGCAACGCCATCATCGCTACCGCACTGCTGATGGGGCTTTCCGGCGCAGGCTCCGCATGGGCCCATGGCAACGTAGTGCCCCAGGCAGTGGAAACCAAGGGGTTGACCCCGATCAAGGACACCAACCTGCCGTTGGACGGTGATGGTTGGGCCGCCCAGAACCCCTATCGCAGTTCTCCCGAGCGTGACAAAGCCATAGAAATCGGCGCTTCGGCCTACAACCAGAACTGCGCCGCGTGCCATGGCCTGGAGGCCAAGTCGGGCGGCATCGCCCCGGACCTGCGGATGCTGGACGCCGCCGAAGCCGGGGATGAATGGTTCGTCGAGCGCGTACGTCACGGCGCGGTGCGCGATGGCCGGGTCTACATGCCGAAAATGGCCGACTACCTGAGCCAGGAAGCCTTGTGGGCGGTGCGCACCTATCTCGACAGCGTACACGTCGAGGAGTGATCGCCATGCGCCTGTTCGCGTGGGTGATGTGCAGCCTGCTGCTGTGTGGCCAGGCGGCGCAGGCGCAGGTGCGCAGCTATGATCAGATAATCGCCGCCGGAGAGTTGAAAGTGGCGGTCTACAAGGATTTCGCCCCTTACAGTTTCGAAGACCAAGGCCAGCCCCGGGGTGTCGACGTGGAGCTAGCGCAGGCATTGGCCAAGGCCATGGGCGTGCGTCTGACATTGATGTGGGCGCCTCCCGGCGAGAAGCTTGATGACGATTTGCGCGATTACATCTGGCGCAGCAGCCCGCTGCACGACCGACAGCTGGCCGACCTGATGATGCGTGTGCCGTACGACCACGACTACGTGCAGAAGCGCAACGACATCGGTGAGCTGGAAAATGCCCAAGTGGTGATGTTCGGACCTTATCAGCAGGAATGTTGGCAGGTGGCATATGACCGCCGCCGACTGGATTCGGTGGGCAGTGTCGCAGTGTTCCAGCAACACCCCATCGGGGTGGAAGTCGACAGTGTGCCGTCGTTCTACCTGACCTCGGTGTTCAACGGCATGCTCAGTGCCAAGACCCGCCATTACCCCAGCGTCGCCAAAGCTTTCGGGGCCATGCAGGCCGGGGAGGTGGACGCCGTCATGGCCATGCGCGGTGAGGTCGATTGGCAAGTGCACGAGGCGGCTGATCCGCAACTGGCGCTGGCGGAAAACGCCTACCCGAGCATGGGCAAGCAACGTTGGGAAATCGGCATGGCGGTGCATGAAAGCAACCGTCAGTTGGCCTATGCGGTGGAAGAGGCACTGGAAGGCTTGATCCGCGACGGCAGCGTCAAGACTGTCTATGCCCATTACGGCCTGCGTTACGAAGTGCCGGAGATGTATCAATAGGAGCGCAGGGATGAAATGGGCCATGTGGTGCCTGCTGTGGTGCGGCCTGCCGACGATTGCGCTGGCGGCGGTCGAACCGGGGAAGGACCCGGTACCTTCGGTGATGTGGGCCTTTTATCACAAGCAATTGCTGGGGGACGCGCCGTTCGTGTTCGATGACCGGGTGCGCCTGCTGGCCCCACCCTTTGCCGAAGACGCACGCCAGGTGCCACTGGAAATCGATGCCCGGGCCTTCACTGGCGACGTCGTACGGGTGCTGGCCTGGGCCGAACTGAACCCGTTGCCGAAAATCGTCGACTTCCAACCGGGGGAGCGGGTGCTGCCCTGGCTGTCGATCCGCATTCGCATCGAGCAAGCCACGCCGCTGCGCGCCGCCGTGCAGACCCGCGATGGCCTGTGGCACGTCGGCTCGACCCTGATCGACGCGGCCGGTGGTGGCTGCACCGCACCCAGCGTAGTGCGCACCCAGCCAGGTTGGGAGGAACACTTGGGCGAGGTGCTAGGCGCCCGCTATCCCCGGGGCGATTCGAGCCGCCTGCGCTTGCAGGTCGCTCATCCGATGGATAATGGCCTGGTGAGCGGCATCCCGGAGTTTTTCCTCAACCAGGCGCAACTGCTGGACGCCGACGGCCAGGTGCTGGCGCGCCTGGAGCTGTTCCCGGCGGTCAGTGAAAACCCCAACCTGGGCTTCGACATCCGAGGCCCGGGCCAGACCCGCCTGCTGCTGCGCGACAACAGCGGCAATACGTTCGAGGCGGCGATCCCCTGACCACAAGGAGCGCGCCATGCGCTGGTTGTTGCTGATGTTCCTGAGCCTGTGCTGGCCGACGTGGGCCGGTATGGACTACGCGCTCAAGCCCCGGCAGATCGCCGAAGGCACCTGGCTGCTGGAAGGCAGCACCGAGAATTTTGCCAAGGCCAACGGCGGCAACATCGTCAACACCGCGTTCATCGTCACCGATGCCGGCGTGGTGGTGATCGACACCGGGCCGTCGAAGCGCTACGGCGAGGCGCTGCGCCAGGCCATTGCCGCGACCACCGATAAACCGGTTATTCAGGTCCTGCTGACCCATCACCACCCCGACCATGCATTGGGCAACCAAGCCTTTAGCGATGTGCCCATTGGCGCCTTGGCGGGCACCACCGACCTATTGCGGCAACAGGGTGATGCGCTGGCGGAGAACATGTACCGACTCGTGGGCGACTGGATGCGCGGCACCGAGGTGGTGCTGCCCACCCAAGCGTTGACGCCCGGTGTGCTCAAGGTGGGCAATCACGCGTTGCGGCTGCTGCAACTGGCCGGACACACCGGGGCCGACCTGGCGATCCTCGACGAAACCACGGGCGTGCTGTTCGCCGGCGACCTGGTGTTCTACGAACGCGCCCTGACCACCCCCAACAGCCCGGGGCTGGAGGTCTGGCTCCAGGACCTAGATACCCTGCAGGCCTTGCCCTGGAAACAGATCGTGCCCGGCCACGGCCCAGTGGCGACCGGCGCCCAACCCTTTGCGCAGATGCGCGATTACCTGGGCTGGCTCGACCAACTGATGCGCGACGGCGCGGCTCGCGGCGACGACATGGCCGAGATGATCCGCAGCCCCATTCCCGAACGTTTCGCCGGGATCAGCCTGAGTCGTTATGAGCTGATTCGCAGCGTCAGCCATCTCTATCCGCGCTATGAGCGGGCGGGGATGAAGCGGGTGGACGCCCAACCGCAATAGCCTTGGTCGTATGAGGTCCCTGTGGCGAGGGAGCTTGCCCCCGCTGGGCTGCATAGCAGCCCCAAAACTGCAACCGTGGCGTTTCAGTTGTTCGCCCTAAAAGGCCATGTTTCGACCTTGACGGCTTTCCATTTGGTGCATAGCCAACCTAGCAGTTCTGCTAGTACCCGTTCCATACAAATACTTCAATAATGGATGCTGTACTTTGGGCCTCTGGGAGGTGCCCAATGCAATCTCAATGCGAAACTTTGCTCTGCGGATACCATTATGATGCCCTCGATCGACTGAGCGATTACGTGTCGATGGGTAAACCTGATCTTCAATATTTCTATCGCAAAAAACGCTTGGTCACGGAAATTCAAGGTGCCATACAATATTCGATAATCCAACAAGGTGCTCAATTGCTTGCGCAACAACGGCGACAAGGAGATGCACTCAGCACCACGTTACTGGCAACCGATTACCAGCGGTCGGTGTTACATGCGCTGGATCCAAGCGATCAGCAACATTCCATCGCCTATTCGCCTTACGGCCACCGTCTTGCCGAAAGCGGTTTGGCCAGCTTGCTGGCTTTCAACGGCGAGCGGCCAGACCCGGTGACAGGGCATTATTTACTGGGCAATGGCTATCGAGCCTTCAATCCGGTGTTAATGCGATTTAATAGTCCGGACAGGTTCAGCCCGTTTGGGAAAGGCGGGCTAAACCCTTATGCATATTGCTTGGGTGATCCGGTAAATAGAAACGATCCTACAGGGAACTCCCCATTGTTATTTTTTTGGCCAGGTAGGAGGGGGAGCCTGACCAAAATTTATTTGGGTGATGGCTTTCGGACAAAAGCGGGAGTTCCGAGCTCTCTAGGTAAGCGTTCGTATTCTCGGTTTAAACAAATAAATGAGGCGGCCAAAGAGCTTCAAATTAAATTGCAAAGAGATTTGTTGGTGGAGGATGCAAAGAAGTTGGGCTTAATCGAAAGCAATAAGCTGTATGGGGCTTCTATTAGGCTTGATCATCTTGCCAATAGAGCGCTTCCCGACAATTGGAATCGATCTAATGCTCCGATAAATTTGCAGCAAAAATTCACAGGTCCTAATTACAACCTCATGCAGAGCGCATCAGCTACCGAGCGGGTGCACTATCGGGACCTATTTGAGTATTTGGATGCTCAGCCTGACAATATGAAGCTTAGCGAACTCTTGCGTCATGGGGTTGAGGGCAAAGGGTTTGACCATAAAACAGTTATTTCTTATAGGGAGAGGCTGGAGCTGGTGACATCTAAAGAGCTGGTTAATTTGCGAAAACAGGCTCTGGATCTTTACAATAATTATTTTGAGAGATGACCACAATATGAAATATTGGGTTTTGGGAAGAGACCCGGTTTTAGAGGATGGATGTTCGCCGTTGCTTCGTAATTTGGAAAGTTATTTGCAAGTCCAGCGCTTGATCGAAGAGTCAATCCCTCGTCAAATGAGGGGGCCAAGCCTGGATGTGACGGCCGGGTTGCCACTCCCACATGTACCAAGGAACTAGAAAACTCAACACTGCGGGCAATTGTTGCCAGCGGCCCTGGGGCCAAGAATCTGCGACAGACCGGGAAAATTTCCCGGGTATAACAATAACCGCAGAGGTAGCCGTCATGAGTCAACCCGCACGTCGCCAACCGTTCGCCGTGAGCCTGCTGCTCAGTGCCATGCTGCTGTCCGGTTCGGCCCTGGCCGCCGTGACCGATCAGGAAATTCTCCAGGACCCGAAGAACCCCGAGCAGATCGTGACCAACGGCCTGGGTGTCCAGGGCCAGCGCTATAGCCCGCTCGATACCCTCAATATCGATAACGTCAAGGATCTGCGGCCGGTCTGGGCGTTTTCCTTCGGTGGCGAAAAGCAGCGCGGCCAGCAAGCCCAGCCGATGATCAAGGACGGGGTGATGTACCTCACCGGTTCTTATTCACGGGTGTTCGCGGTGGATGCGCGCACCGGCAAGAAGCTGTGGCAATACGATGCGCGCCTGCCCGATGACATCCGCCCTTGCTGCGACGTGATCAACCGTGGCGTGGCGCTGTACGGCGACCTGGTGTTCTTCGGCACCCTCGACGCCAAGTTGGTGGCCTTGAACAAGGACACCGGCAAGGTGGTGTGGAGCAAGAAGGTTGCCGACCACAAGGAAGGCTACTCCATCAGCGCCGCGCCGTTGATCGTCAATGGCAAGCTGATCACCGGCGTGGCCGGTGGCGAGTTTGGTGTGGTGGGCCAGATCAGTGCCTATGATCCGAAGAACGGCGAATTGCTGTGGACCCGCCCCACCGTGGAAGGCCACATGGGCTACGTCTACAAGGACGGCAAAGCCATCGAGAATGGCATTTCCGGCGGCGAGGCGGGCAAGACCTGGCCGGGCGATCTCTGGAAGACCGGCGGTGCCGCGCCTTGGCTGGGTGGCTACTACGACCCGGAAACCAATCTGCTGCTGTTCGGTACCGGCAACCCGGCTCCTTGGAACTCCCACCTGCGTCCTGGCGACAACCTCTATTCGTCGTCGCGCCTGGCCCTGAACCCGGACGACGGCACCATCAAATGGCACTTCCAGAGCACGCCTCACGACGGCTGGGATTATGACGGCGTCAACGAGCTTATCTCGTTCAACTACAAGGAAGGCGGCAAGGACATCAAGGCGGCAGCGACCGCCGACCGTAACGGCTTCTTCTACGTGCTCGACCGCACCAACGGCAAGTTCATCCGCGGCTTCCCGTTTGTCGACAAGATCACCTGGGCCACTGGCCTGGACAAGGATGGACGGCCGATCTACAACGAGGCCAGCCGTCCGGGTGCGCCGGGCAGCGAAGCCAAGGGCAGTTCGGTGTTTGTCGCACCGGCCTTCCTCGGCGCGAAAAACTGGATGCCGATGGCCTACAACCAGGACACCGGGTTGTTCTACGTGCCGTCCAACGAATGGGGCATGGACATCTGGAACGAAGGCATCGCCTACAAGAAAGGCGCGGCGTTCCTCGGCGCCGGTTTCACCATCAAGCCGCTGAACGAGGATTACATCGGCGTGTTGCGGGCCATCGACCCCAAGACTGGCAAGGAAGTCTGGCGCCACAAGAACTTCGCGCCGCTGTGGGGCGGGGTTTTGACCACCAAGGGCAACCTGGTGTTCACCGGCACGCCTGAAGGGTTCCTGCAGGCGTTCAACGCCAAGACCGGGGAAAAGGTCTGGGAATTCCAGACCGGCTCCGGCGTGCTCGGTTCGCCCGTCACCTGGGAAATGGACGGCGAGCAATACGTCTCCGTGGTCTCCGGCTGGGGCGGCGCGGTGCCGCTGTGGGGGGGCGAGGTGGCCAAGCGCGTGAAGGACTTCAACCAGGGCGGGATGCTCTGGACCTTCAAGTTGCCGAAAGCGTTGGTGGCCAAACGCTGATATCTGCACTGAAGCGTGGCGAGGGAGCTTGCTCCCGCTCGGCTGCGAAGCAGTCGCCAACCCGGCGGGCCAGATTTTTCGGCTATGAACCGAGGTAAGGGGAGCGCTTCGCACTCCAGCGGGAGCAAGCTCCCTCGCCACAAAGGTATCTGCGATGGGTTCACGTTCGCGGATGCCTTGCTCTGAATCTACGACCAAATAACGAGAGTCCCCCTGCCAACGACGCATTCGTCCGCCGCGCGGGGCTCTCTACCATCGGTCTATCGCCTGTCCCGCGACAGGCATCGACCAGGCAGAGGCCCATCATGATCTACGCACAACCCGGAACTCCAGGCGCCGTCGTTTCCTTCAAGCCGCGCTATGGCAACTTCATCGGCGGCGACTTCGTCGCGCCGGTCAACGGCGAATACTTCACGAACACGTCCCCGGTCAATGGTGAAGTGATTGCCGAATTCCCACGTTCCAGCGCCGCCGACATCGACAAGGCCCTGGATGCAGCCCATGCCGCGGCCGATGCCTGGGGCAAGACCTCGGTGCAGGACCGTTCCCTGGTGCTGTTGAAAATCGCCGACCGTATCGAGCAGAACCTGGAAATCCTCGCTGTCAGCGAGACCTGGGACAACGGCAAGGCCGTACGCGAAACCCTCAATGCCGACGTGCCGCTGGCGGCCGACCATTTCCGTTATTTCGCCGGCTGCATCCGCGCCCAAGAGGGTGGGGCGGCCGAGATCAACGAACTGACCACGGCCTATCATTTCCACGAGCCGCTGGGCGTAGTCGGGCAGATCATCCCGTGGAACTTCCCGCTGCTGATGGCCGCCTGGAAACTCGCCCCGGCCCTGGCTGCCGGTAACTGCATCGTGCTCAAGCCGGCTGAACAGACGCCGCTATCGATCATGGTCTTCATCGAGCTGGTCGCCGACCTGCTGCCGCCCGGCGTGCTGAACATCGTCCATGGTTTCGGTCGCGAGGCTGGCGAAGCCCTGGCCACCAGCAAGCGCATCGCCAAGATCGCCTTCACCGGTTCCACCCCGATCGGCTCGCACATCATGAAATGCGCCGCCGAGAACATCATCCCGTCCACCGTGGAACTGGGCGGCAAGTCACCGAACATCTTCTTCGAAGACATCATGCAGGCCGAGCCGGCCTTCATCGAGAAAGCCGCCGAAGGCCTGGTGCTGGCGTTCTTCAACCAGGGCGAAGTCTGCACCTGCCCATCCCGGGCCCTGGTGCAAGAGTCGATCTACGCGCCGTTCATGGCCGAGGTGATGAAAAAGATCGCCAAGATCAAGCGTGGCAACCCGCTGGACACCGAGACCATGGTCGGCGCCCAGGCGTCCGAGCAGCAATTCGACAAGATCCTGTCGTACCTTGATATTGCCCAGCAAGAGGGCGCCGAGCTGCTCACTGGCGGTGCCGCCGAGCGACTCGAGGGGGATTTGTCGAGCGGCTATTACATCCAGCCGACCCTGCTCAAGGGCCACAACAAGATGCGAGTGTTCCAGGAAGAGATCTTCGGCCCGGTAGTGGGCGTGACCACCTTCAAGGACGAAGCCGAAGCCCTGGCGATCGCCAACGACACCGAGTTCGGCCTCGGCGCCGGCCTCTGGACCCGCGACATCAACCGCGCCTACCGCATGGGCCGGGCGATCAAGGCCGGTCGCGTCTGGACCAACTGCTACCACCTGTACCCGGCCCATGCCGCGTTCGGTGGCTACAAGAAGTCCGGCGTGGGTCGTGAAACCCACAAGATGATGCTCGATCACTATCAGCAGACCAAGAACCTGCTAGTGAGCTACGACATCAATCCGCTGGGGTTCTTCTAACCCCCGACATCGAGTGAGTGAACACTGTGGCGAGGGAGCTTGCTCCCGCTGGGCTGCGCAGCGGCCCCAAAAGTAATCATCAAGCACTCAAATGCAGTGCCTTGAAGAAGGGGAGCTTCGCGCCCCAGCGGGAGCAAGCTCCCTCGCCACAGGTGCCCGCTCTGCAGTAGTACCAACGCACTCCCTCCACCGCTTCGAAAGTAGCATTCGAGCCTTGGGTGGGGTATGCATTAATGACTTGCCGGAATCGCCCGGTACAAGAAGAGGAAAGACCCATGTGGACTAAACCCGCGTTTACCGACCTGCGTATTGGCTTTGAAGTGACGATGTACTTCGCCAACCGATGAGTGCCAGCCCGGCCTGACGCGTTCAGGCCGGGCTACCCATTGGTCTGATTGCAATCGCGGTGGGATGCTTTAGGCTCAAGGTATCCCAAGACAATAACAACAGGCTTACCGATGAGCCACGTACCTGAAAAGATGAGCCTCAGCCCGCTGCGCAAGTTCGTTTCCCCTGAAATCATGTTCGGTGCCGGTTGTCGGCACAATGTCGGCAATTACGCCAAGACTTTCGGTGCACGCAAGGTGCTGATCGTCACCGATCCCGGGGTCATCGCCGCCGGTTGGGTGGCCGACGTCGAAGCAAGTCTCCAGGCCCAAGGCATCGACTACTGCGTCTACAGCGCGGTCTCACCCAATCCGCGGGTCGAGGAAGTGATGCTCGGTGCCGACCTTTACCGGGAAAACCATTGCGATGTCATCGTCGCGGTGGGCGGTGGCAGCCCGATGGATTGCGGCAAAGGCATCGGCATTGTCGTTGCCCACGGTCGCAACATCCTCGAGTTCGAAGGCGTCGATACCCTGCACGTGCCCAGCCCGCCACTGATCCTGATCCCAACTACGGCGGGGACGTCGGCGGACGTGTCGCAGTTCGTGATCATCTCCAACCAGCAAGAACGGATGAAATTCTCCATTGTCAGCAAGGCGGCGGTGCCGGACGTGTCGCTGATCGACCCGGAAACCACCCTGAGCATGGACCCGTTCCTGTCCGCCTGTACCGGCATCGACGCCCTGGTGCATGCCATCGAGGCGTTCGTGTCCACCGGTCACGGGCCGTTGACCGACCCCCATGCCCTGGAAGCCATGCGCCTGATCAATGGCAACCTGGTGCAGATGATCGCCAACCCGGCGGACATCGCCCTGCGGGAAAAAATCATGCTGGGCAGCATGCAGGCCGGGCTGGCGTTTTCCAACGCAATCCTCGGCGCGGTCCACGCGATGTCCCACAGCCTGGGCGGTTTCCTCGATTTGCCCCATGGTTTGTGCAACGCGGTACTGGTGGAGCACGTGGTGGCGTTCAACTACAACTCGGCGCCGGAGCGTTTCAAGGTGATTGCCGAGACGCTGGGCATCGACTGCCGGGGACTCAACCACCGGCAGATCCGCACTCGGCTGGTGGAACACCTGATTGCCCTCAAGCACACCATCGGCTTCCACGAGACGCTGGGCCTGCATGGCGTGAGCACCTCGGACATTCCGTTCCTGTCGCAGCATGCGATGCACGACCCGTGCATCCTCACCAACCCTCGGGAGTCGAGCCAGCGGGATGTCGAGGTCGTCTATGGCGAAGCCCTCTGACGAGCAGCAAAAAGCCCTGGCCGGGCTGTTGGGGCTGGGCAATCACTCAACGCGCAAGAGTCACTACCCGGAACTGGCGGCGCGCCTCGATGAGCTGGAGCAGGCCCGGCAACACCTGCAACAGCTCAATGATCAACTGGAACAGCGGGTGGCCGAGCGCACCGACGCGTTGTTGGAGGCCAACCACAACCTGCAGCAGCAGATTGTCCAGCGCGAACTGATCGAGCAGCAGTTGCGCGATGCCCGGGACGCCGCCCAGGCCGCCAACCGCAGCAAGGACAAGTACCTGGCCGCCGCCAGCCATGACCTGTTGCAGCCACTCAACGCGGCCCGCCTGCTGATCGCCACGTTGCGTGAGCGCCAGTTGCCTACCGCCGAACATGTACTGGTGGAGCGGACTCATCAGGCGCTCGAAGGGGCCGAAGACCTGCTCACCGACCTGCTGGACATTTCCCGGCTGGACCAGGCCGCCGTCAAGCCCGACCTGGCGCCGTATCGGCTGGATGAGTTGTTGGGGCCGCTGGTTTCCGAGTTTCAATCGGTGGCCGGCGCCGCGGGGTTGGAATTGCGGGTGCGGTTTGGCGATGAAGCCGTGCTGACCGACCTGCGATTGATCAGCCGTATCCTGCGCAACCTGCTGAGCAATGCCTGCCGCTACACCACTCAGGGCGGTATTCTCCTGGCGGCCCGGCGCCGGGGAGGGCGCTTGAGCATCGAGGTCTGGGACACTGGGCGGGGCATCGCTGCCGATTGCCTGGAGTCGATTTTCCTCGAATTCAACCAACTCGATGTCGGCCGGGCGGCGGATCGCAAAGGCGTGGGCCTGGGGTTGGCGATTGTCGAACGTATCGCCCACATCCTCGGTTACCGGGTCAAGGTGCGTTCTCGGCCGGGACGGGGCTCGGTGTTCAGTATCGAGGTGCCGCTGTCCAGCGAAAAACCCCTGCCAGTGTCCCAGGTTCCGGTACAGGCGGTCGCGGGCAACCCGCTACCGGGGCGGCGTTTGTTGGTGATCGACAATGAGTTGAGCATCTTGCAAAGCATGGCGGCGTTGTTGGGGCAGTGGGGCTGCGAAGTCTTGACCGCCACCGACGAAGCGGGCGCCCTGGATGTGCTGCAAGGCTGTGCGCCGGAGCTGATCCTGGCGGATTTCCACCTGGATCACGGGGTCGTGGGCTGTGAAGTGGTCAAGCACCTGCGCGAGCATTTCCACCAGGCGATCCCTGCGGTGATCATCACCGCCGACCGCAGCGACCAGTGCCGCCGCGCCTTGCGCAAACTGGGCGCGCCGCTGCTCAACAAACCGCTCAAGCCTGGCAAGTTGCGGGCGGTGTTGAGTCAGATGCTCGGGTAGGGGACCCGAGGCAGGCCTCACCTGGTGAGGTCCCCGAAACCGTCTCCACCACAATCCCCAGTGGCAGCGAGCCTGCGCGCGATAACAATTCAGTGTTATGTTATCCGTTTCCGTTTGGCAGGAATTCTCATTACCTGCCTTGCACGGACCAACGACCTCCATCCGAGTAAAGCCATGAGCCTACCTTCAAGCATGACGAGCCCGTCCGGCGTCATCGCGCCTTTATTTGCAATCAGCGCCGCCAAAACCCATGTGCGCATGCTCGCCATCGATGCCTTGCGAGGTTTCGTCATGCTGCTGATGCTGGTGGATCATGTTCGCGAGACATTCCTGCTGCACCGTCAGGTCACCGACCCCATCGATGCGCTGAGCGTGACCCCGGACCTGTATTTCACCCGCCTGCTCAGTACGCTCTGTGCCCCGGTCTTCATCTTCCTCACCGGTTTGTCGGCCTGGCTCTACAGCCAGAAACACACCGCCGGCCAGACCTCGTTGTTCCTGCTCAAGCGTGGCCTGTTCCTGGTTTTCCTGGAACTGACTTTCGTGTGTTTCGCCTGGAACGCCGAGTTCCCGCCCAAGACACTGTGGTTGCAAGTGATCTGGTGCATTGGCATTTGCATGATTGTCCTGGCTGCGTTGTTGCACCTCAAGCGCAGTTGGCTGATCGTCCTCGGCGTTGCCATCGTTGCTGGACACAATCTGTTGGACGGTGTGGTGCCAGGGCCTGGCTCGCCGTTTTTCGTGCCGTGGTCGATTCTTCATCAACGGGCATTCATCGATATCACCGAGTTCACCCGGGCCCGTACCACGTATCCGGTGCTGCCGTGGATCGGCGTGATCCTGCTGGGCTGGGCCATCGGGCCGTGGTTTGGCAAGGATGTTGACCCCGCCGTGCGCCTGCGACGGTTGTTCAAGATGGGGCTGGGCCTGCTGCTGGCCTTTGTGCTTATCCGTTACCTGAACGTGTACGGCGACAAACCCTGGCTCCAGACCGGCGACGCGCTACGCACCTTCATGAGCTTCATGAGCGCGACGAAGTATCCACCGTCGCTGATGTTCCTGATGCCGACCCTGGGAATAGGGCTGATATTGCTGGCACTCTTTGAAAAAGCCCGGGATCGGGGAGCCATCGCGCTGTTGGCGATCTATGGCGGCGCACCGATGTTTTTCTACCTGCTGCACCTTTACGTGCTCAAGGCCCTGTACCTGACCGCCGTTGCCATCTGGGGCACCAACCAGGGTACCTATTTCGGATTCGATGATTTACCCATGGTGTGGTTGTGGAGTGTGTTGCTGGGTGTCGTGCTGTTTTTTCCGACACGTTGGTTTGCCGGGCTCAAGCAACGGCGGCGTGATATCGCGATCCTCAAGTATCTCTGACCCGCGGGGGCTCTGGTCGCGCGAACGGTGGCGATCAGGGCCATTAAAATGCCGTCATTTGGTCGGCGTTTTTGTCAGGAATGTAAAAAGACGTTTCGGTCTGTTTATTTCCTTATGTAAACTCCCCCCGCTGCGACAATCGGACACGGCCGCGCCATGCCCGATGAACACCGTTCGCAGCGTCCCTCACCCCAGCTGAAGCCAAGACCTACAAGAAGTCAGCGCCGGAGAGATATAAACGAGAGGCCGACGTATTGCTCGGCCCTGTAGGTCCATCCTCCGGTCCTTCTCGATAGCCGCCCTGCTGGCGTTGCCGGCCATGGACGTGGGCTATCCGTGATCAGGACAGGTGGACGGAATGGCGTTCATCCTAGGGATACACACATGTTGAAGAAAACACACACGGCGCTACTGGGCCTGGCGATGGCGATGGGTCTTGCGACCACGCATGCCGCCGAGCCAAAAAAAGTGGATGTCTTGCTCATTGGTGGGGGCATCATGAGCTCGACACTCGGCGTCTGGCTCAATGAGCTGGAGCCGGGCTGGACCATGGAAATGGTCGAGCGCCTGGACGGTGTTGCCGAAGAGAGCTCCAACGGCTGGAACAATGCCGGTACCGGTCACTCTGCGCTGGCCGAGCTGAACTACACGCCGGAAGACAAGAACGGCAAGGTCGATATCTCCAAGGCCATCGAAATCAACGAAGCCTTCCAGATCTCCCGTCAGTTCTGGTCCTGGCAGGTCAAGAACGGCGTGTTGAAGAACCCGCGTTCGTTCATTAACTCCACGCCGCACATGAGCTTTTTGTGGGGCGACGAGAACATCGCGTTCCTGAAGAAGCGCTACGAAGCCCTCCAGGCCAGCCCGTTGTTCGCCGGCATGCAGTATTCCGAAGATCGCGAGCAGATCAGCAAGTGGGTGCCGCTGATGATGCAAGGGCGTGACCCGAGCCAGAAAGTCGCGGCCACTTGGAGTCCACTGGGCACTGACGTGAACTTCGGCGAAATCACGCGTCAATTCGCGGCTTACCTGCAAACCAAGCCGAACTTCTCCCTCAAGCTGTCCAGCGAAGTGGAAGAGATCACCCGCAACGAAGACGGCACCTGGCGCGTTTCGTACAAGAACCTGAAAGACGGTACCGAAACCGAGACCGACGCCAAGTTCGTGTTCATCGGCGCCGGCGGTGGTGCCTTGCACCTGCTGCAGAAGTCCGACATCCCGGAAGCGCGTGAATACGCGGGTTTCCCGGTGGGTGGTTCGTTCCTGGTCACCGAAAACCCGACGGTTGCCCAACTGCACCTGGCCAAGGCCTACGGCAAGGCTTCGGTGGGCGCGCCGCCGATGTCGGTTCCGCACCTGGACACCCGTGTGCTCGATGGCAAGCGCGTGATCCTGTTTGGCCCGTTCGCAACCTTCTCCACCAAGTTCCTGAAGAACGGTTCGTACTTCGACCTGCTGACCAGCACCACCACCCACAACGTGTGGCCGATGACCAAGGTCGGTATCGAACAGTACCCACTGGTCGAGTACCTGGCCGGTCAACTGATGCTGTCGGATGAAGATCGCTTCAACGCCCTGAAAGAGTACTTCCCGGAGGCCAAGCAGGAAGACTGGCGCCTGTGGCAGGCCGGTCAGCGCGTGCAGATCATCAAGCGTGACGAAGAGAAGGGCGGTGTACTGAAACTCGGTACCGAAGTGGTTGCGTCCCAGGACGGCAGCATCGCCGGCCTGCTGGGTGCCTCGCCAGGCGCCTCGACCGCCGCACCGATCATGCTGACCGTGCTTGAGAAGGTCTTCAAGGACAAGGTCGCCAGCCCGGCCTGGCAGGAAAAACTGCACCAGATCGTGCCAAGCTACGGCACCAAGCTCAACGATAACCCTGAGCGTGTCGCCCAGGAATGGGCCTACACCAGCGAGGTCCTGCAACTGGATCCTCCGCCGGCGATCGGCAAGCCAGGCGCCACCGCGGCACCGGCCAAGCCGGCCGCTGCCCGTGAAGCCAACCCAGCGGCTGACATGGCGCTGTAAACCGGACGCCGTCTGGTGAGGTACAAAAACGCCGCTCATTGAGCGGCGTTTTTTTTGGGCTCGGTTAACCCTGTGGGAGCGAGCCTGCTCGCGATGGCGCACGCTCAGTCAGCATCAATGCTTGATCTGCTCAACATGCGAAGGATCATCTGAACTCATCCCGCATTCACCGCTTGTTCAAACCTGTACCGCTCCAGTCGCCACCGCGAAGGCGAGCATCACCAGGCTGACGCCCCAGGCCCAGAAGAACGTATAGGCCATGTGCTTGCGCAGCTCTACGCCGGACAACGCCAGCGCCAGGTACACGCTGGGCACCACCGGGCTGATGGAGAATCCGGTGTTCTCGCCGATCAACATGGCCCGGGCCACGGCCTCGAGGGGGACACCCGCGGCAGTGGCCACGTCCCTGATCACTGGCAGCAAGGCGAAATAGTAGGCATCCGGTGAGAAGATCATCCCCAGAGGGACCCCGAAGAAGCCGACGATCACATGCAGATATTGGGCGGAACCGGCTGGCATGGTATCGATCAGTGCCAATGCCATGCCGTCGGACATCTTTGCGCCGGAAAGCACGCCCAGCAGAACGGCGGCGGCCATCATCACCAGGACCATTTGCAGCGCATCGGCCGCATGGGCCTTGAGGCGTTCGGCCTGGGCGTCCAGGGACGGGAAATTCAAGGGCAGGGCGATGCCCAATCCCACCATGAAACAGGCATACAAGGGAAAAATGCCGGTGAACAGGCACGCCAGGATCCCACCGGTCAGCGCCACGTTCAGCCAGTAACGCAGTCCTCGCGGGGAGAGGGCGAGTTCACGGTCTTGGGGTTGCAGGCTGTCCATGTCACAGGTTGCAGCCGCGCCCAGCGACATCGGTTGGCGACGTTGGGCGCGCAAGCCCAACACTGTCGCGACAACGAGCATGCACGCCAGGCCCACCATCTGCACTGGCAGCAAGCCTAGCCACAGTTGGGTGGCATCCAGCCCCGACACTGCGGCGGCGCGTGCAGTCGTTCCACCCCAAGGGACCATATTGATCACGCCGGCCGTGGTGCCCACCAGGCACAACAGCATCGCCGGGCTCATGTTCAGGCGTTTATACAAGGGCAGAAGGGCCGGGATGGTCAGTAAGAATGTGGCGGCGCCGACGCCGTCGAGATGGACCACTGACGTCACCAATACCGTCACCAGTGCCACGGCCAGCGGCTTGCCGCCCGTGCTGCGGATCAGCAGGTTGACCAAGGGATCGAACAATCCCCGGTCGCGCATGATGCCGAAGAACAGGATGGCAAACAGAAACAGTGCTGCGGTCGGGGCCACCGTGATCAGGCCGGTCTTGATGAATTCGCCGATCTGCCCGAGATTGAAGCCGGCCAGCAGGCAAACGATCACGGGAAGGGTGGTGAACGCCACCACCGGGCTGATCCTGCGTAGCAATATCAACCCGATAATGGCGAGCATCATCAGGAAACCCAGGGTTGTAATCATGTTGCAGCCTCTCTTTTTTATTGTTGTCGAAGGTTCGCGGGCGAAGTCGATCAGCCTTGCGGGCCGGGCAGGCGCAAGGCCAGAAGCAGGTAACTCAGGCTCTTGCCGTGACGATCAAGACCGCAACTGCGGTTCACCCCGCCCTCCAGGGCGTCCTCGAGCACGAAATTCAGCGCATTCAGGTTCGGCAGTTCATAGCGATGCACCTTGGAGGGCTGTCGCGTCGCGAATTGCTCGGCCACTCGGGCGCAGGTCAATTCCCGTAGCAGCCATGGGTAGTGGGCCGGATCGTGGGGGAACAGGGCGATGCTGAGAATGTTGCCCTTGTCGCCAGCACGGGCATGGGCATAGTCGGCGAGGGTGACCAGGTTCATCAGTACCACTCCAGGGTTGTATGGATTTCATCTCGCGGAAGCAGGAAACTGCGGGTGGTAACGGTCTCGGCGAGGTGTCGCCGGACGCCACCGCCGCCCGCCGGCCCGTTGGTGTAGAGCGACTCGACCTCTGCCAGCAGGGCCTCCACCAGCCGTCGGTCGGTGTGAGTCAGGCCGATCCGCACGCGCACATCCTCCAGGGCGGGCGCCTGGGCCAGTTGCTGTTGCAGGTATCGACCGCCCTGATCGTTGAAGAGGCTGGCGACCCCGGACAGGTCGATCCAGGGCTGGACCCCGGGTGCCAACTGGTCGAAGCGCTGCAGCAGGATTTCCCGCGCCAGGGCGGCACGCGCCACGGCGCCGGGGCCTGCGTAGGATATTTCCGCCTCGCCGAACCAGAGGCCTCGCACACCCGCCAGGCCCTTGAGTGTGTCGGGACGCGGATGACCCAGCAGGCCACTGATTTCAACACGGTCATCACCCAAGTCCTGTACACGGGCCTGGCCCAGGTCCAGCACCACGTCCGGGGTCAGATAGCGTCGAGGGTCGTGTACTTCGTAAAGGAGCTGCTCCTTGACCGTCTGTTCGCTGACCCGTCCGCCGCTGTTGCGGGTTTTGCCGATGATCAGGCGGCCATCCTGATGGACTTCAGCAATGGGGCAGCCGAGATTGGCCGGGTCCGGAACGTCTTTCATTCCAGGATGGGCAAAATAGCCACCCGTGACTTGGGTGCAACACTCCAGCAGATGGCCAGCGGTGGTGGCGATCGCCATTTTCTGCCAATCGTCCGCCGACCACCCCAATCCATGGCGGATCGCGCCTACGGCCAACGACGGATCCGCGACCCGGCCACACAGCACGATGCCAGCGCCCTGGGCCAACGCCTGGGCGATACCGTCGGCCCCGGTGTAGACGTTCACCGCCACGGGCTGTTCCAAGGGCTCCGAGGACAGCCATCGTTCGTAACGGGGCGGTGTTTCTTCCAACAAATCATCACCCAGCACGCAGGCGATTTTCAGTGCAGGGAAGCGGCCCGCCAGCGTCTGGCGCAGCCGTTGCGCGGCCGCCCTGGGATTGGCGGCGCCGCCGTTGGTGATTATCGGGATGCCAGCCTCGATGCAGACGTCGAGCATGGGCTCGAGGAAATCGAACAGGCGCACGGAATATCCCGCTTGGGGATCCAGGCGTTTGCGTAGTTGCGCCTCGGCCAGGGTCCGTTCAGCCAGCAGTTCCAGCATGATGTAGCGCTGGCCGCCGCGTTGTGCCAGGTCCTGGGCCAGACGCAGGGCGGCGTCGGGTCGATCATTGGCGAAACCGGCGCCGCAGCCGACGAGAATTGTTTTTGTCATGTCGTTTTCCACTGAGGGGTGGCCCCATAGTGGAGAGACTGGATTGTTCTGTGAATTTTAAAGGTAGAATCAATTGATTCATTAATTTTATAAGTTGGCCATGAACGTTACTTTTCGACAGCTTCGTGCCTTTATCCTCATCGCCGAGACGTCGAGCTTTACCCGCACGGCAGAACAATTGCACCTGTCCCAGCCGGCGCTGAGCTATAGCGTCCGCAAACTGGAAGAGAGCATGGGGCTGCAGTTGCTCGCGCGTAATACCCGCAGCGTCGAGCTGACCCCGGCCGGTGAGCATTTTCTACCCCAGGCGCGGCGCATGCTCCGGGACATGAACGACGCCGTGCGCGATGCTCGCGACACCCTGAGCCTGAGTCGTGGCACGCTCCGGCTGGCCGCCTTGCCCACTGCTGCGGCGTCATTCCTGCCGATCGCCATCGCTTCTTTCCAGCACGAGAACCCTGGCGTGACGGTGAGCTTGTTGGACGGCCGCGCCGGGGAAATCATGGGCTGGGTGCAGCGAGGGGAGGTGGACGCCGGCATCAGTTCGTTGCCTGACGATCTGTCCGGACTGAGCTTTGTGCGCCTGTTGGATGACAATCTGGTGTTGCTGAGCCACAAAGACCCGCAGCGTGACGGCCAGGGCGACTGGAAGCGGCAACCCTATATTGCCCTCACGCCTGACACCAGCATCCGGCCCCTGGCTGACGCTGCGTTGCGCTATTTGAACGTCGACCCTGTGCCGGCCTGGGAAGTGGCGCACATGAGCACGGCCACGGCCCTGGTGCGCGAAGGATTGGGGTTTTCTCTGTTGCCGGCCAGTTGCACGGCGGTGTTCAACATTGGCGAGCAGTGTGCTGTCACCGCCATCGACCAGCCGGCGAAGCGCTCGATAGGCCTGTTGCAACGCAAGCCGGTGGCCCAATCACCTTCGTTGAGTCAGTTCATGCAGCATTTGCGACAGGTGCTGCACAAGGACGATGCCAGCCACGGACCCTGAAGTTGATCGGGCCACCGCGCTATTGAGTACCAAACATTGCCGTCCAATAGATCCCGGCATCGCTTTTCGGATCGCTCGCGTACCCGGCGCCCAATTCACGAAACTGCGGGTTCATCAGGTTGGCGCAGTGCCCCGGGCTGGCCAGCCAGCCGTCCACCACCTTGAGCGCAGTGTCCTGTCCGGCGGCGATGTTCTCGCCGATCAACTGGCCCAGATAGCCGGCCAGTTCGGCGCGGTCGCCCGGCATGCGGTTGTCGCGGTCCTTGTGGTCGAAGAAATTGTTGTTGGCCATGGCCCGGGTGTGGTTCACAGCGGCCAGTGCCAAGGTGGCGTTCCAGGCCAGCGGCGTGGTGGCGGCGAAGGTTTCGGTGCCGCAGCGACGCGGCTGGGTGCGGGCACTGTTGATCAGTTTCAGCAGCTTCTGGCCCTCGGCTTGCCAATCACCCAGGCGCGCCGACAACAGTGGGCGCGCCAGCACGATGCGCCATTCGCGGTCCAGGCGGCTGACGCCGATGTCGATGAACTGCGGGTCGAGTACTACCTGGCAGAAGCTTTCCTGGACGGCTTTCATGGCTGATTGTGCGTCGCGCGGCCCGGACAGGCTGATGGCCTGCACGTTGACCATTGGATAGGCCGCCCGCGCCAGCGCCTGCTGCAGGTCGCCGATGCCATTGGCCGACAGGATCAGCCGGGAATCCATCGCCAGCGGTGGCAACTCCAGCGAGGCCTGGCCGGCACAGCTTTGGGACTGGCTGCGGTAAAGGTTGATGGACTCGACCAGTTGCGTCTCTTCGGTGGCCGTGGCACCGGTGGTGAATAGCAGGCCCAGCGACAGCACGACAAGACCCATGACGGATGAAATGGCACGCATGTAAATCTCCCTTGAGCGGACGGCGCCTATGATGCGCAATTTTTGCCCCGCTGGGGCAACGGTATTCACGCTCTTTTGAAATCCCTTGGAACGGCACCGTTGGGTAGCGTTCGGGATGATCCTCAAATAGTGGGATCAACTTTCAGGCGAATAAGTCCATTTCCGTCGTTTCAAGGCCATAAAATCGCAGATTATCAGCTCATCCAGTTCCCGCCATCGACGTTATAGGTCTGCGCGACCACGTACTCGCTCTCCGCCGAGGCGAGGAAAATCGCCATCCCGGTGAGGTCCTCCGCCGTGCCCATCCGGCCATAGGGCACCTGTTGCCCTACCTGGCGCTTCTTTTCCCCCAACGGCAGGTTTTCGTGGCGGGCGAACAGCGCATCCACGCCATCCCAATGCTCGCCATCCACCACGCCGGGGGCGATGGCGTTGACGTTGATCCGATGCTTGATCAGATCCAGCCCGGCGGACTGGGTCAGGCTGATCACCGCTGCCTTGGTGGCGCAATAGACACCGACCAGCGCTTCGCCACGCCGACCGGCCTGGCTGGCCATGTTGATGATCCGGCCGCCATGGCCCTGGCGGATCATCTGCCGCGCCGCCGCTTGCAGGGTGAACAGCGTGCCGGCGACATTGATGGAAAACAGCCGCTCATAGCTCTGGCGGGTGATCTCCACGATGGGCGCCAGGTCGAACAGCGCGGCGTTGTTGATCAGGATATCCAGCTTGCCCACCCGGGCCACCACGGCCTCGATGGCCTGGTCGATCGACGCCTGGTCCGTCACGTCCATTTTGACCGCGTAGGCGCTATCGCCCAGTTCGGCGGCGGTGGCCTGGGCTCGCTCCAGGTCGATATCGGCGATCGCCACTGTGGCGCCTTCGTTGATGTAGGCCTGGGCGAATGTCCTGCCGATACCGCGGGCGGCGCCGGTCACCAGGGCACTTTTTCCTTCCAGTCGTTTCATGGGTTGTCCTGTCTTCAGTCTAGGTGGTAGGCGGCGCACACCGCCTTGTGGCGAGGGAGCTTGCTCCCGCTCGAGTGCGTAGCACTCGCCGATGTGGGGCCGCTGCGCGACCCAGCGGGAGCAAGCTCCCTCGCCACAAAAGGCCGGTGCCAATCGTTATTGCTTTGGATACCCGGCCCGCTTCATCTCCCGCTCGGTACTTGATTGCGCCGAAGCCAATGCCTGTTCCACCGTGATCTGTCCGGTGAGGGCGGCGGTAAACAGCTTGCCGACGGAGGTGCCGATGGCTTGGAACTCTGGAATCGTCACATACTGGATGCCCACGTACGGCACCGGTTCGTCGCCAATGGCAAGCCGATTACAGCAGCGCCCGTGGAGGCCGACAAACGCAGGGAGGATCGTGCGTTGATACTTTTTTAACGCCCTTGAGTGCGACAGGTGCGGGTTAAAAAAGTATCAGTGACCGGTCAGGCCGAGGCTGGCGAAGCGCTGCGCACTCGGCGTAAGGTGCCCGCTATAACGATAAAAGAGGCGCGACATGCCTGATCCCCGAACGCCGCTGTTCGAGCAGCGACCAGCCGAACTGGAAGTCATCCTGCCTGAGCCCGAACACAGTTTTCGCTGGTACGAGCATGATTACCCGTACCCGATGGCGCGCTGGAACCATCACCCTGAATTTGAAATCCACCTGATCCGCCAGGGCAGCGGCAAGCTGTTGGCGGGCGACTACATCGGTCCGTTTGGCCCAGGCCACGTGGCGATGATTGGCCCGGACTTGCCCCACGATTGGATGGGCGACCTGGCGTCGGGCGAGCACCTGCCCGGGCGCGACGTGGTCTTGCAGTTCGACGGTGCCACGCTGCTGACCTTGCGCCGAACCCTGCCCGAACTGGGCGATCTGCAGGGCCTGTTCGAGCGTGCCCGCCGCGGCCTGGCCTTCGGCGGCAACACCGCGCGGCAGGCCGCGCACCTGCTGGAGGCCATCGGCCCGGCCCAGGGACTGGCGCGGTTGGCGCTGTTCCTGGAACTGCTTGACACCCTCAACCAAGCCCCCGGCGACGAAGCCTTGAGCCTGGCGAGCCCTTGCTATGCGCCGACCCTCGATGCGCGCAGCTCCGAGCGCATCCATAAAGCCTTCGAATACTTGCAAGCCGAACTCACCGGCGACCTGCGCCTGTCGGTGATCGCCCGCCAATTGGACATGAGCGAGCCAGGCTTCTCGAGGTTCTTCAAGCGCATCACCGGGCACGGTTTCATTGACTTGATGCGCAAGCTGCGGGTCCAGCGTGCCTGTCGCTTGTTGTTGCAGAGTGAAATGCCCGTGACCGATATCTGTTTTGAAGTGGGCTACAACAACTTGTCCAACTTCAACCGGCATTTTCGGATAGAAATGAACCAGACCCCCAGCGAGTACCGGCGGGGCGCTTTTGCCCCTGCTTGACGGAGCCTGCCATGTTGGCCGTCGTTGAACAGCCAGTGTGGGAGCCGAGCTCGCTCCCACAGGTAATGTTGTTCACTCAAGGCCGGCGATATACCCGTGGCGAGGGAGCTTGCTCCCGCTGGGGCGCGAAGCGGCCCCAAGACCTGCCTTCGCAACATCTCCCAGGTTCGGTGTTCAGTCCGGTACACCTTTTTGATGCTTCTTCAACCGATACGCGAACTGTGCCCGGCTCAGCCCCAATGAGCGTGCGGCCGCTGCCAGGTTGCCGCTGCTCAGTTGCAGGGCTTCGTTGATCAGCCGTGACTCCAGCCCGTCAATGGAGAAGTCCGAGTCCAGTTGGCTGAGGGACTGGAGCAACGCCGGTTTTTCTGCGGGGTCGTTGGCGGCCATGCCCATTGGCGAGAGACCGCCGTGCAGGTCCACGGAATACGCGTCCACCGGCAGTTGCTCATTGCGAAACAGATGGACCAGGTCAATCGCCTGGCCTTCTTCGCTGGCGATCAGGCCGCGCTCAATGAGGTTCTGCAATTCGCGCACGTTGCCCGGGAAGTCATAGCGCAGCAGGACCTTCAAGGCGCGCATGGTCAGGCCCATCGGGGTGCGGCCGTATTCCTGGCAAAAGCGCTTGAGGAAGGCATTGATCAGCAGCGGTATGTCATCGCGACGCTCGCGCAAGGGCGGCAAGGCGATGGGGTAGACGTTGAGCCGATAGAACAGGTCTTCACGGAACGCGCCGTCCGCCACGGCCTTGCGCAGGTCGATGTTGGTGGCCGCCACGACCCGTACATCGACCTTGATGCCGTGGCCACCACCGATCCGTTCGATTTCCCGCTCCTGCAAGGCGCGCAGCAACTTGCTTTGCCCGGCCAGGCTCAGGCAGGTGATCTCATCCAGGAACAACGTGCCGCCATGGGCTCGCTCGAAACGACCGGGACGTGAATGGGTGGCCCCGGTATAGGCACCGCGTTCGACGCCAAACAGTTCGGCTTCGATCAGGTTGTCGGGGATGGCCGCGCAGTTGAGGGCGATGAACGGACCATCGCGTCGGCGACTCAGTTGGTGCAGCTGGCGGGCGAACATCTCCTTGCCGACGCCGGATTCGCCGCTGACCAGCACGGTGGCGGGGGTCAAGGCCACCCGCTGCAAGGCTTGGGTCGCGGCGTTGAAGGCGGCGCTGGCACCGATCAGCGGCTGTTCGCTGTCCGGCAGCGGGGCGGTGCCGGCAAGGCTGTCGGACTGGCTGTCGGTGCGCGCGACGACCGTTGGCGGTGAGGCGTTGAGGTAATTGAGGTCCTGCTCGACATCGCCCCATTGCTCGGCGGTCTTGCCGACGACTCGGCAGCGTTCGTGTCCCATGCCTCGGCATTCCACTTCGCGGAAGATCACCAGTTGCCCGAACAACCCGCTGACGAAACCGATGGCATAGCCCAGTTCGGTCCAGCACACCGGATCCTGCCCGGTGCCATAGGCGGCGACATGCTCGTCGGCCTCACAGGAGTGGTGCCAGAGAAATTCCCCTTCATAGAACCCGGAGTCGGCATCGAACTTGAAATGCAGCGGCTCGACCTTGGTCATGCCTTCAAGGGTGTGCAGATGCGTGCCGGCACGAAATACCGCCGCGGCATCGGCGTGGGGCCAGCGTTCGCGAATCAGCCGGGCGTCCCGGGCGCCGGAGGAATAGCCGGTGCGGGTGAGCATCCCCCGGGCTTGTTCCAGCCCCTGGCGTTCAATGATTTCCCGGCGCAACGCACCGAAGGATGAACTGTGCAGCAGCAACATGCGTTGGTCGTTGAGCCAGATACGGCCATCGTCGGGGGAGAAAAACAGACATGCGGTGAGTTCTGCCGTCGTGGGCGAGCTGTTGTCGGTCAGCTCGTTGCTGTCACCCCGTGGACGGAAGTGCTCGGTGGCGATCCGGTGATCCGGCAATTGGCAGTGGGGATTATTCATTGTTATGCCCCTGATGGCGGGTGATCGAAATGATCATCTGGCGAGATAGTTATTAAGCATAACTTTATCAAATGAACAAGTGGCAGCTGGCCAACGGCCACGTCGGTAGATGCGTCATCAGCCTTGCATTTGATGCAGAGCATTGATCCAGAGCCCTGCGCCAGGTTTATCAACGTCCGCGGGCGAAACCGGCACAGCGCTTGCTCAAGCACTTGCACGGCGTTTGCGTCGATACCTTCCAGGTGCGGCAAACGATGACAACAACAAAGAGCCGGGAGTGTTAAATGTCTGCATCCAAAAGCCACCTGTTGTCCCAGGTGATCGAGTCGGAATGTGTCTTCAACGGTGACTGGGTGCCTGCGTCGGGGCCGCTGCAATCGATCATTGAACCGGCCACCGGTGAGCGCTTGATGCGCTGTGCCACGGCCGACTCCGCCGACATTGCCAAGGCCAGCCGCGACGCAGCCCTGGCGCAGCCGGGGTGGGCGGCGCTGGGCCCGCGGCAACGCGCGGCGATCTTCCGCAAGGCCGCCGAGGTGGCCGAGCATTCCTTCAACGAACTGGCACTGTACGTGGCTCGGGAGACCGGCGCTGCGCTGTTCAAGGGTCAACACGAAGTGCGCGAAGCCATCGTGCTGTTGCATCAGGCCGCCGGCCTGCTATCCCAGGCCCATGGGGTGGTCCTGCCCAGCGAGGCGGGGCGCCTGTCTTATGCGCGGCGGCAGCCCCATGGCGTGGTCGGCGTGATTTCGCCCTTCAACTTTCCCCTGGTGCTGTCCATGCGCTCCGTTGCGCCAGCCCTGGCGGCGGGCAATGCGGTGGTGCTCAAGCCGGATCCGCAGACCCCGGTGAGCGGCGGTTTTCTCATCGCTCGTTTGTTCGAGGTGGCAGGGCTGCCCAAGGGCCTGTTGCAAGTGTTGCCCGGCGCGGCGGATGCCGGTGAGGCACTGTGCCGTGACCCTAACGTGCGCATGATCGCCTTTACCGGTTCCACGGGTGCCGGTCGCAAAGTCGCTGAAGTCGCCGGGCGCAACCTGAAGAAGGTCGCGCTGGAGTTGGGTGGCAAGAACCCGCTGATCATTCTTGAAGACGCCGACCTCGACCTCGCCGCCCGCAATGCGGCCTGGGGCGCCTGGCTGCATCAAGGGCAGATTTGCATGGCCACCGGGTTGATCCTTGCCCATGAATCCATAGCCGAAGAACTGACCCGCAAACTGGTGGAAAAGGCCCGGGCCTTGACGGTAGGCAACGCCGCCCAGGGCGAAGCCGCGTTGGGGCCGCTGATCAATCAGCGGCAACTGAAACGGGTGCACGACATCGTCAGCGACTCCGTGCGCGCCGGCGCCCGGCTGGAGGCAGGCGGCGAGCACGATCGACTGTTCTACCAGGCCACCGTGCTCAGCGGCGTGAAACCGGGCATGCGTGCCTTCGATGAGGAAATCTTCGGCCCCGTGGCAACGGTGGTCAGCTTCGCCACCGATGATGAAGCCGTCGAGTTGGCCAACCGCACCGAGTACGGTTTGGCGGCGGCGATCATTTCGTCGTCGGTGGGCCGGGCCATGGCCATCGGTGAGCGGTTGCAGTGCGGCATGTTGCACATCAATGACCAGACCGTCGCCGATGAGTGCATCAACCCGTTCGGCGGGCGCGGCGCCTCGGGCAATGGCGGCAGCGTCGGCGGCCCGGCGGACTGGGACGAATACACCCAATGGCAGTGGGTGACGGTCAAGGACAAGGCGCCGGTCTACCCCTTCTGACAGGCAGGTTTACAGGGCCCGATGAGCTGAGGGCCCTGCGAGTACACAAAAATAATAAGAGGACTCAACATGAAACTCGACAACAAGATTGTGCTGGTCACCGGTGTCTCGTCAGGCATTGGTGCTGCCACGGCAAGCCTGCTGCGCACTCATGGCGCCCACGTGATTGGCGTCGACCTCAAGGCGCCGCACATGACCCTGGACGGTTTTGTGCAAGGTGATTTGAGTAGCGCCGAAAACATCGAACGGTTGCTGCCGCAGCTACCCGCACGGCTCGACAGCCTGTGCAACATCGCCGGGGTGCCGGGCACCGCAAACCCGCAACTGCTGGCGCGGGTCAACTACCTTGGGTTGCGCCACTTGAGCCGTGCGCTGCTGCCGCGCATCAACGCGGGCGGCAGCATCGTCAATATCGCCTCGATCCTCGGCGCCGAATGGCCGTTGCGCTTGGAAGAGCACAAGGCGCTGGCGCGCATCGAGGATTTTGCCGCCGCGCAAGCCTGGCTGGCCGACCACCGGGTGCCGGACCAGACCTGCTACCAGTACTTCAAGGAAGCCTTGATCGTCTGGACCTATCTGCAGGCCCAACCCTGGTTTCTTGAGCATTCGGTGCGCATGAACAGTGTTGCGCCAGGCCCGGTGTTCACGCCGATCCTCGACGACTTCGTGAGCATGCTCGGCGAGGCCCGGACCCAGGCCGATGCCCATCGCATGAAACGTCCTGCTTACGCCGATGAGGTGGCGGCGGTGATCGCTTTCCTGTGTGCCGACGAGTCGCGCTGGATCAACGGCGTCAACCTGCCGGTCGATGGTGGATTGGCCTCCACCTACATCTGAATGCGCATCCGTAGAACGGTGCAAGCCGCTACCCGAGCGTGTTGGCTGCAAAGCCATGCCCAAAAATAACAATAATGAGAAGCGTCCATGGATAACCTCAAAGATTGCTTTGGTTTCAAGCATTGCGCCCTGTTCCTGGCGTTATGCAGCACCGGTGTGATGGTCGAAAGGGTCCAGGCCATGCAAATGGACCTGGGTGACTCCGACTGGAAACTGCGCTGGGACAACACCATCAAGTACAGCCAGGCCTGGCGCCTGCGGGGGCAGGACAGCCGCCTGACCAACGCCTCGACCGCCAACGGTCTGTACCCTTCGATCCAGAGCCAGGGCGATAAGAATTTCAGTCGCGGCCTGGTCTCCAATCGCCTGGACCTGTTTTCCGAAATGGACCTGAGCCGGCAAAACTATGGTCTGCGCGTGAGCGGCGCAGCCTGGTACGACGATATCTACAACCAGGACACCGACAGCAGCGAGCAGCCCCACTTCCTCAGCGAAACCCGCAAGCTCCACGGCCGTGACGCGGAAATTCTCGACGCCTTCGTGTTCCTGCGCGGTGACCTTGGCGAAGACTCCCAGGGCGTGGTGCGGGTAGGCCGGCATAGCCTCATCTACGGTGAAAGCCTGTTCTACGGCGGCAACGGCATCGCCAATGCCCAGGGACCGAGCGATGTGGTCAAGTTGCTCAGCGTGCCGGGGACCCAGTTCAAGGAGATCCTGCGGCCGGTCAATCAGATTTCCGGGCAGTTGCAGATCAACCCGCAGTTGTCGGTGGGGGCTTACTATCAGTTCGAGTGGGAGCGCTCCAACGTTCCCGGTGCCGGCAGCTACCTGAGCGATGTCGATGCCATTGGCTACGGTAGTGGTCCGTTGCGCGAAGTGTTTGGCAACGACACCGTCAATGCCGGTGACTTGAAGCCGCGCAATTCGGGGCAGGGCGGTATGCAGATCCGCTACAAGCCTGATGGGACCGAACTGGAGCTGGGTTTCTACGCCGCGCAGTACCACGACAAAGCCCCGAGTGGCCTGTACGCCTACCTCGACGGGCCCGCCTCGGCGGCCACTGGCTTGCCGATCCTGGGTTCCTATCGCCAGGTCTACGCCGAAGACATCAAGACCGCCGGCGTCAGTTTCTCCACTGCCCACGGGCCGTTCAACTTCGCCGGTGAAACCTCCGTGCGCTGGAACGCGCCGCTGGTCAGCAATCTGCAAGTGGTCGCGCCAGGCCTGGACGTCGATGGCGGTAACGATGAGCTGTTTGCCCGAGGCAAGACCGCCCACGCCAACCTGTCGGCGATTTACCTGTTGTCGCCCACCTCGTTCTGGGACGGCGGTTCCGCGCTGGCCGAACTGGCCTGGAACCGTACCTTGAGCGTGACCAAGAACGCGGCGGCCCTGGACTCCAATACCACCCGCGATGCCACGGCGTTGCGGGTACTGCTGGAGCCGGCGTACTTCCAGGTGATCGACGGCATCGACCTGACCGTGCCGATTGGCATGGGCGTGGTACTCGATGGGCGTTCGTCGGCCGTCAGCAAGGCAGGCTTCGGCAACACCCACTCCGGTGACTGGAGCGTCGGGGTCAAGGCAACCTACCTGCAGCGTTGGGACGTTGGCCTGAACTACGTGAACTTCTTCGGCGCACCGAAAGCCGGGCTGCGCGAGGACGGCAATTTCAGTTACGGACAGTCGTTGGCCGACCGCGACTTCGTCTCGCTCTACGTGAAAACCTCATTCTAATAAGGTGGATTCGCCATGCAGAACAACACATTGCTCAACACCTGCCTCCTGACGCTGGCCCTGGCCGGGGTGAGCCTGGCCCAGGCGGCGGTGTCGCCTGAACAGGTGGCACGCTTGAAGTCTGAACTCACGCCCCTCGGCGCCGAGCGCGCCGGTAACGCCGATGGCAGTATCCCGGCCTGGGACGGTGGCTACACCAAGGTCGTGGCCGGCTACAAACCGGGCGATAAGCGTCCCGATCCGTTTGCCGGCGACAAGCCGCTGTACTCGATCAAGGCTTCGAACATGGAGCAGTACGCCGGCCAACTGGCGGAAGGTACCAAGCTTCTGCTGAAGAAATACCCGGACTACCGGCTGGACGTGTACCCCACTCACCGCTCGGCGGCGGCGCCGCAATGGGTGTATGACAACACCGCCAAGAATGCCGGCCGCGCCACGTTGGATGTCGAGACCGAGAAAGTCAGCGGTGCCTTCGGCGGCATTCCGTTCCCGATCCCGGACAACGGCACGCAGGTGTTGTGGAATTACCGCTTGTCCTGGCAGGGGGCCGAGACCATCAGTGCGCCGTTCGATACGTGGCTGATGACCGCTGGCGGCAAGAAAGTCCAGGCCACCCGTGCCCTGTTCAGCTACCAGTTTCCCTACTATTCCGAGAACGGTAGCCCGGAACAATTCGCTGGCAAGTACCAGGTCGGCAAGTTATTGACTGAGCTGCCATCCTCCAAGGCCGGTGAAGGCCTGATGACCCATTGGGACCTGGACCCGGGCAACCGTGCGGCCTGGCAATACCTGGTCGGCCAGCGCCGAGTGCGGCGGGCGCCGAACATCGCCTATGACACGCCGGACTTCGTCACCTCTGGCGTTGGTCTGTTCGACGAAGCGTTCATGCTGTTCGGCCCCACCGATCGCTACGACCTGAAGTTGGCGGGCAAGAAAGAACTGATCGTTCCCTACAACAATAATCGCGCCGGCCTGGTCAAGAGCGACGAGCTGGTCAAGCCGAACTTCCTCAACCCTGACCTGGTGCGTTGGGAGAAGCATCGGGTCTGGGTGGTCGAGGCCACGCTCAAACCCGGCAAGCGTCATGTGGTGCCGCGTCGGACCTATTACATCGATGAGGATTCCTGGCAGATCCTGTTGGTCGATGGCTATGACGCCCAGGGCAAGCTGGGACGGCAGATGTATTCGCTGACGCTGTTGGCCCCGGACATGCCGGTCCTCACCTCACAGGTCATGTGGGGCAGCTACAACCTCGATACCGGCGCCTATTTCCTCAATTCGTCGAGCAATGACCTGGCGGTCCAGTACCAGAAGATCGCCACGCCTTCGGCGTCCTTCTACACCCCGGATGCCATGGCGAACGAAAACATGCGTTGAACCCTGGAGCACCGCGGCGGGTGAGAGGCTCGTCGCGGATGCTGGTGATTTTCGAAGTGGGAAAAGACATGAACGTTGAACAATGCTTTGCGAGTTTTGCCCGGCGCTGGGGAGCCTGTGTCCTGGCGTCGTGCCTGTTGGCCAATAGTGCCATCGCGGCACCGGCCACGACGTTCGCCGCGCTCCAGCAATCGGCCTTACCGACGGCCAAGGCACCGCGTGCGGTGTTGCTTGGCTTGACCCGGGCCGGGGAGCGTCTGGTGGCGGTCGGTGAGCGCGGCATTGTGTTGCTCTCGGACGATTCCGGAACGACCTGGCGCCAGGCCCGCGTGCCGGTCAGTGTCAGCCTGACGGCGGTGCAATTCGTCGATGCCGAGCAGGGTTGGGCGGTCGGTCATCTGGGCGTGGTGTTGCACACTCAGGACGGCGGGGAAACCTGGCAGAAGCAACTCGACGGTCAGCGTGCCATCGCCTTGGCGGTGCAGTTCGCTGAGCGCGATGTCAATCAACCCGACGGTACCAGCCACTTGGCGCAGGCACGGCGCATGCTCGATGACGGACCGGATAAACCGTTTCTCGACCTGTACTTCAGTGACCGACTGCACGGCTACGTCGTGGGCGCCTACAACCAGATCTTCCGTACCGACGACGGCGGACGAAGCTGGCAGCCGTGGATGCGGCATGTGGACAATCCCCAGGGCTTGAACCTGTATGGCATCCGCGCCGTGGTCAACGATCTGTGGTTGGTGGGTGAGCGCGGTTTGCTGTTGCGTTCGACCGACGCCGGGCAGTCATTCCAGGCCTTGAAGTCGCCGTATGAGGGCAGCTTCTTCGGTCTGCTCGGCACCCGCGACGGGGCCTTGGTGGTCTATGGCCTGCGCGGCAACGCCTGGTGGTCCGGGGATCGTGGCAACAGTTGGCGCCGCCTTGATACTGGTATCGAATCGACACTGGCGAGCGCCCTCCAACTGCGCGACGGCGGCCTGTTGTTGGCCAGCCAGAGTGGTGAGCTTTTATTCAGCCATGACCAGGGGCGAAGCTTTGACAAGCGGCAGAGCCGCAGCGGCGGGACGCTCGCTGCCGTGCAACAGGCGGTCGACGGCAGCCTGACCAGTGTCGGCTTGACCGGCGTGGCCGCTGACCAGGATCCGCGGGCCGCAGGTCAACCTTGAAACTTCACGGTGTAGCGCTATCGGGCCACGGCTCGTGCAACAGGAGTCAAACTTGAAAGACGATAAAACTCAAACCGTGATCGGCCGCCAGGAAGACTTTGACCGGGCGTCTGGCAACTTCGCCGAGCGAGCGATCTTCAACCATCGACCGCTGGTGATCCTGGTGTGCCTGCTGGTGACGTTGGTGCTCGGTTGGCAAGCCACGCGCATCGGCATCAATGCCAGCTACGAGAAGACCATTCCCACGGGGCATCCCTATGTCGCCAATTTCCTGGAGAATCGCAAGGAACTGAGCGGCCTGGGCAACTCGCTGCGCATCGCCGTGGAGGTCAAGCAGGGGAGCATTTTCACCAAGGACTACCTCGACACCCTGGCCAGGCTCAACGACGAGCTCTATCTGCTGCCGGGCGTCGACCGCCCCTACATGAAATCATTATGGACCCCGACCACGCGCTGGACCGCCGTGACCGAAGACGGGCTCGACGGCGGCACGGTGATCCCTGACGACTACGATGGCTCGGCCACCAGCCTCGAGCAGGTGCGAACCAACGTGGCCCGCTCCGGGGAAGTCGGTCAATTGGTCGCCGGCAACTTCAAGTCCAGCGTGATTTTCGTGCCGTTGCTGGAAATCAATCCGCAGACGGGCAAGGCGCTGGACTATGGCGAGTTTTCCCGGCAACTGGAGGCGCTGCGAGACAAGTACCAGACCGATGACCTGCGGATTCATGTCACCGGCTTTACCAAGATCGTCGGCGACCTGATCGAGGGCATGACCCAGGTACTGCTGTTTTTCGTGGTGGCGGTGCTGGTGACGGTCTTGGTGCTGTTTGGCTACACCCGTTGCGCGCGAAGCACCTTGGTGGTGGTGATCTGTTCACTGGCGGCGGTGCTTTGGCAACTGGGGTTGCTGGCGCTGCTCGGTTATGAACTGGACCCATACTCGGCCTTGGTGCCGTTCCTGGTGTTCGCCATTGGCATGAGCCATGGCGCGCAGAAAATGAACGGCATCATGCAGGACATCGGCCGTGGCACCCACCGGGTGGTCGCCGCGCGCTATACCTTCCGCCGACTGTTCGCCGCCGGCATCACCGCTTTGCTCTGCGATGCGGTGGGCTTCGCGGTGTTGCTGCTGATCAACATCCGGGTGATCCAGGACCTGGCAATCACCGCCAGCCTTGGGGTGGCGGTGCTGATTTTCACCAACCTGATCCTGCTGCCGATCCTGCTCAGCTATATCGGCGTCAGCCCGGCGGCGGCGCAGCGCAGCCTGAGTGCGGAAACCACCGAGCAACAGGCGCAGATCAAGCATCCCCTGTGGCGTGTGCTCGATCTGTTCACCCAACGGCGCTGGGCCACGGGCGCCATGTTGACTGGCTTGCTGTTGGCCGCGTCTGGTTTTGCCGTGAGCCTGCACCTGAAAATCGGCGACCTGGACCCCGGCGCTCCAGAGTTGCGTGCCGACTCGCGCTACAACCGCGATGCGTTGTTCATGACCCAGAACTATGCGGCCAGCTCGGATATTTTCGTGGTCATGATCAAGACTCCCGAGGATCAATGCACCCGTTACGCCAGCCTGTCCGCGGTAGATGCGCTGGCCTGGCAACTGGAGCAATTGCCCGGCGTGGAATCGACCACCTCGATGGCCGCGCTGAGCAAGATCGCCACGGTCGGTTACAACGAAGGCAACTTCAAATGGTATGAACTGATCCCCAATGACGGCGCACTGGGGGCCGTGCAAACCCGTGCCCCGCGAGAACTGTTCAATCAGGGCTGCTCGATGCTGTCGCTGTACGTTTACCTGGCCGATCACAAGGCTGACACCTTGAACCGGGTGGTGGAGGCCAGTGAGCAGTTCATCGCCGGGCACCAGATGCCGGAGGTCAAGTTCATGCTCGCGGCCGGCAGTGCGGGGATCGAAGCGGCGACCAATATCGTGGTGAAGAAGTCCATGCGCGAGATGCTGTTCTGGGTCTACGGCGCGGTCAGCCTGCTATGTCTGGTGACCTTCCGCAGCTGGCGCGCAACCCTGTGCGCGATGCTGCCGCTGATGCTCACCTCGATCCTGTGCGAGGCGCTGATGGTGGGGCTGGGCATGGGGGTGAAAGTCGCGACACTGCCGGTCATTGCACTGGGCGTGGGCATCGGGGTCGATTATGCGCTCTATGTGTTGAGCGTGATCCTGGCGCGAATGCGGGCCGGTGACACCTTGGCCCAGGCGTATTACCAAGCGCTTCTGTTCACCGGCAAAGTGGTGTTGTTGACGGGCATGACTTTGGCTGTGGCGGTGTCGACCTGGGCGTTCTCGCCGATCAAGTTTCAAGCTGATATGGGGATTTTGCTGGCCTTCATGTTCTTGGTGAACATGCTGGGAGCCTTGATCTTGCTGCCGGCGTTGGCTTGGTTGCTGTTGCCGCAGAGGGTGTTTTTAAAAAAGCCTGAGTTGAGTCGGCAGGGGCGGTGGGTTAGAGGGTGATGGGGGATATGGCGCTGCGCAATACCTGCGTTAAGCCAGCGTGGTTAATGGGGCGCCGAGATCAACGTCCACCGCGAGGTGGCCTGATAGCCGAGCTGGTTCTTTGGTGATCGCGTTTCCTCTGTGGGAACGAGCTTGCTCGCGATGACGGTGGTCCAGTCACATGCATGTCGGGCTTGCCGGCCTCATCGCGAGCAAGCTCGCTCCCACAGGGTTTTGTATCGAATCTAGGTGTTGTGAACACATCACCATCCCCAGAACTGCAGCCACCAGCCATAACCCACCAGGCTGCTGGCCAAGACCAGGCAGGCCATGGCTGGCCATCGTCGGATCGGTGGAGTCTGCGCCTGCTGCAGGCGTTTGCAGCCCAGCCATAAACTCCAGGCTATCGCCGCTATCAGCAATACGGCCCGAGCCGGTTGTACCCATTCCAGCAGTAGGCCTTCATAGCGCAGCAGCTTGACCGTGGTGGCCGACAAGCCGAGGAACAACCCTGCACCGCCAAGGGGCGTCAGGGTGATGGCTAAGGGCGGATATTGTGTGCTGTCACCCGAGAGGCGTGCCGCCAGGCGCATCAGCAGCATCAGCGAAGTGCCTATCAGTAGCGCACTCATGCCCAGGTACGCGACGATGCAAAAACCATCGAGCCAACTGAAACTGTCATTGAGTTGCGGATAGTGCGTCAACAGCCACCAGGGCGCGTTGTCCTGGAGTGCCCAGAGCCAATCATGACTGACCAGCCATTGGGCCAGGCTTTGCTTGAGGTTGATGAACCATGGGCTGACAGTCCACTGGAAGGCGCCCATGGCCAGGCCGATGACACCGAACAACAGCAAGCGAACATCCCAGGGCGAGAGGGTGTTAGCCGTCGAGTGCAGGATTTCCTCGCTGCTGGAGCGGGCAATCAGGCGCACCGCATCGCGCTGGCCGCTGCAGCGACCACAGGCGTGGCAATCGGCGGCGCCACGCATGCGGCGGATGTCCAGCAAGGGCGCGCAGTTGGGAGGAGGGCGACGCGGTGCTGGGTTTTCCAGCCAGCGTTGTTCGTCCACCTGAAAGTGCACCGGCGCCAAGCGAGTCAGCAGGGAAAAGACGCCGCTGACCGGGCACAGGTAGCGGCACCACACCCGCTTGCCCCGGGCGAACAACAGGCCGACGATCACCGCAGCGACGGTCGAGCCGCCCAGGATCAGCAACGCCGCCTGGGCGTAGTCGTAGACGCTGATCAGTTGACCGTAGAGGGTCGTCAGGCAGAACGCCAAGGTCGGCCAGCCAGCCCAGCGCAAGCCGCGCGGCACCCCTAAGCCCTTGCCGTACTGGCTGGCCCATTCGCTCAAGGCGCCTTCCGGGCACAGCACGCCACACCAGAGCCGCCCGAACAACACGATCGACAGCAACACGAACGGCCACCACAGGCCCCAGAACAGAAACTGCGCCAGCAGCGTGAGATTGTCGAACAGGCGTGCCTGCCCGCTGGGCAATGGCAGCAGGGCCGGCACCACCAGCAGCACCGCGTAGAACAGCACCACCGCCCATTGCACGGCACGAATGGTTGCACCGTGGCGCCGCATGCCGTCGCCCAGGCGTTGGAGCCAGGGGTTCAGGTCGGGCATGGCAGGTTTTCCGCCTTGCGTGGCCGCAGCCAGCCCGCGACGACGCCCCAATAGCCCAGCCACACCAGCAGCGTCATCGCACTCGGGCTGGCCCGATACCCGGTGAAGTCCGCCAGGAACCCGCCGAAACCATGGCCGTCATCGAGTATCGCGCTGCTGTCCCAAAGCGCGTCGCCAATGGCGCGATACACCGCCTCGGGCCAATCCATCGCGAGCAGTTGCCCGCCGACGCGCTCGATACCGCTGACCAGCAACGCCGCCCCCAACAGCAGCAGGATCGCTTCGCTGATGGCAAAGAAACGCGGCCATGAAATGAACCGGCGGCTGCTGTGCAGCAAGGAGACGGTCAGCAGCGACAGCACCAGCCCGGCCAGCGCGCCCACAGCGAACAAGCCCAGTTGCGGCCCTTGCAGGCGCCCACCGGCACCATACAAGAACACCACGGTTTCACTGCCTTCGCGACTGACCGCCAGCAGGGCCAGCACCAACAGGCCCAGGCCGCCCTGGCGGCTCAGGCGCTGGTCGGCGTGGCGCGCCAGGTCATGCTTGAGCGTCCTTGCGTTTCGATGCATCCAGCCGACCATCTGCACGATCAGCAGGCTGGCGACCAGTGCCAGCGACGCTTGGAACCATTCATTGGCCGTCCCGCTCATGGCCTCGCCGGCCAGCAGGATCAGGCCGGCCAGCACGCCCGAAAGCAACAGGCCCAGCGCCGCGCCGGTCCATACATAGCGCAACAGCTGGCTGGCCTGGTGTTGCCGGCTGACCCAGGCCTGGAGAATCCCGATCACCAACAACGCCTCGACGCTTTCGCGCCATACAATGAACATCGATTGAGTCATGCAAATGCCTCCTGCAGACCAACTACTGAGCGAGAATCCCGCCCTCGGGCAGTTGCGGATTGAATTCGTCGAAAAACGGATAGTGCCCCGGGCGCAGTGGGTGGATGACCACGAAGGTCGTGACACCGGGCGAGAGCACTTTCTCGACGCGCAAAGGCGTGCTTTCGAACTCCGCCGGGCCTTGGCCGATGTTCTTGAGCACGATCTTGAAGCGTTGCCCAGCCGGTACTTCCAGTTGCGACGGCGTGAAATGCCCGTCGCGTATGCTCAGCTCGTAGGTCGGCAGTTCGGCATGGGCGATCGAGGGCAGCAGCAAACCGGCCAGCGTCAACCAGGCCAGGCGTCGATGAGGCGCGACGTGCCGTGGGCAGGATGAGTGGCGCATGCTCAGTACCCGCCTTTTTTACCGATCCCGGCGTAGACGAATTCGTAATGCAGTTCGCAACGTTCGAACCATGGCGCCACGCCGGTTTCCTTGTCGGTATGACGGCCGAGGGAGCCATGGCCGCCAGGTGGCAGGAGGGTGAACGTCAGTTGATATTTGCCAGGGCCGAGCAGCTTGACGTTGTCGCCATAGTGCGGCCCGTCGTTGGCGACCATGGCGTGGAAGTCACCCTTGAGTTCGGTGTCGTTGCCTTGTTTCTTCAGTTGGAACGACACATTGAGGTAGGGCACGAAACTGCCTTCCTGGAAGCCCTGCTTATTGTCCGCCGTGGCGCGGATGTCGGCCTCCAGGTGCACGTCGGAATCGGCAGTGGCGCGCATCATCCCGGCCGGGGCCATTTCAATCGGCTGCAAATACACCGCACCGACCTCCAGTCCCGGGCACAGTTGCGGTTCGCCGATGGGGTATTCCTTGGCCTGGGCCAGCGGTGCGAGAAACAGCAGGGCCAGAGGCAGAGTTGCAAGTGTGCGCATGATGACTTCCTGGTTGGCTAAATGATGGCGCCGAGTCTAGGAAGCTTTGCTGCGAATAATAATGATTCTTGTCAATTTTTAGCGCGAATTTTCCTACAACGAGTGGCGACTCGTTCTTGCGCGGTTGTTCTTGATCGCGATCAAGGGGCACGGCGCCCCGACGCGGTAGGGTGCGGGTACACCCATCCGTTATACGGGGTCGTCATGGCAAAGCCCTTTCCCATCAGTCCCAAACATCCCGAGCGCATTTGCTGGGGGTGTGATCGCTACTGTCCGACCAGTGCGCTGGCCTGCGGCAACGGTGCCGATCGAACGATGCATCCGGCTGAGATGATTGGGGAGGATTGGTATCTGCACGGGGATTGGGGGTTGGAGCTGGTCGATATCACCGCCAAGGTCATCGATCCAAGCGCCACTCACCCGAAGGAATGAAATAACCTGTAGTGAGGGGCCCCCTGTGGCGAGGGAGCTTGCTCCCGCTCGGCTGCGAAGCAGTCGTAAACCGGCGGGTGGGGTGTGTCTGATGCTGCGCATTTGGCAGGTTTAGGGGCCGCTTCGCAGCCCAGCGGGAGCAAGCTCCCTCGCCACAATGGATCATACGCACCTTAGAGCTTCGGCAACTGCCCGATCCGCCCCATCATCTCGGTCACGATCTGCAAGTCCAACAGGAACTGCTCGACCGTCTTGAACTCGTTGTCGTTGTGACCGGTGTACTTGACGTCGGGCATGGCCAGGCCGAATTGCACGCCATTGGGCAAGTCATGAACCGAAGTGGCGCCGGCAGAGGTGCCGTATTTGTGTTCCATGCCCAGGTTTTCACTTGCCACGGCCAGCAGTGCCTTGACCCATTCCCCCTCGGGGTTGCGATACATCGGCTCGTCAATGGAATAGTCGAAGGCCACCGCGACGTGGGACTTCTTGCTCCAGGCGGCCAGTTTGTCGGCGATTTCAGTCTTGAGGGCTGCTGTGGTCTTGCCCACTGGCACTCGCAGGTTGACCGCCACCTTGAAGGTCTTCTCGTCCATGCCGACGTAGGTCAGGGACGCGGTCAGCGGGCCCATGAAAGCATTGGAAAAACCAATTCCCAGTTTGCTGCCCAGATAGTCCAGGCCCCAGTTGTCGGCGGCATAGCGGGCGGCGTCGGTGATGTGGTTGCGTTTGAGCGCGACCTTGCCGTCCAGGCCATGGATGAAGTCCAGCATCCTTGCCACCGGGTTGACGCCTGACTCGGGTTCGGAGGAGTGGGCGGACACGCCAGTGAAGGTCAGTTGGACATCCTTGCCGACAACCTGGCTGGCCACCTCGAAGTGACCGCCATTGCGCTTGGCATAGTCGGTACCGGCCTTGAGCAGGCTGGTAGCCAGTTCGGCGGGCTTGTCGCTGGCGAAGGTGGCAACGGACGTCGACGGAATCTGATTGGTCGCCAGGCCGCCCGTCAGCGCGGTAATTTCTGCCCCCTTGCCCTGTGCAGCGCGTCGGGTAAAGTTCGCCATGATGGTGCCATAGCCTTTCTCGGCGATCACTACGGGGTAGCCGCCATCCAGCGCCAGGTTGTAGTTGGGCGTCGGGTTGCGTTCGAAGTAATAGGGGATGGCGCCGCCAGTGGTTTCCTCGGTGGTGTCGACCAGCAGCTTGAAGTTGCGCGCCAGCGGCAGTTTCTCTTCCTTGATGATTTTCATGGCATAGAGCGCGACCACGATGCCGTTCTTGTCGTCCTCGGTACCGCGGCCGTACATGCGGTCGCCCACCAGGGTGACCTTGAACGGGTCGAGGCGGGTGCCATCTTTCAACACCCAGTTTTCCGGCGTTACCGGCACCACGTCGGCATGGGCGTGAATGCCGACGACTTCGTCACCGCCGCCTTCGAGGGAAATCTCATAGACGCGGTTGTCGACATTGCGGAAGTTGAGGTTGAACGCTTCGGCCAGGCTTTTGATCTTGTCGGCGATCTTGAGAAATTCCGGGTTCTCGTGCTGGGCGACGCCGTCCTTGCGAAAAGTCGGGATGGCGACCAGTTCCTTCAGCGTCTCGGTGGCCGCTTGGCCGTATTTCACTCGGGCATAGAGACCTAACAGGCGATGGATTTCATTCTGCTGTTCAACTGAAAGGGTTTTGTTGCCTTGGAACGCGCTGATGGCCGGGCCGAGGTTCGCGGCTTTGCCCGGGTCGCTCTTGGCCACGTCGGCCAGGAACTGCCTGAAATCGGTGGCTGAGGTGTTGGAGAAGGTTTTGACGATGGCTGCGCCCTGTTGGGCGGTGATGTTGGCGAGTGCTGGTGTGGTGATCGAGGCGAGGCTGGACAGCAGCAGGGTGGTCACTGCCAGATGTTTGAGCGAGAAGTCCATTGCTGGGCATTCCTTTGCAGGCGGTAGGAGACAAGTGTCTGATTTGATGACACAAACGCTTGCAACCTAACACCACGAGGAAAGGGTGGGGGAGACCTGCAGGAAAATCTGTCGCACAGCGAAGCAAAAACGGCGCAGAAATGAAAAAATGGCGCAGAGCCATCAAACAGCCGAGAACCCATGTGGCAGCGAGCCTGCTCGCGAAGGCGGCGATACATTCAGCCTCAATGCAATCAGGCCCACCGCTATCGCGAGCAAGCTCGCTGCCATAGGTGCGCATTGCTTAATGCGGTGCGCGGGGGATCGTCTTGAGCAGGTCTTCGGGGCTGATGTGGCCGACCACGGGCTGCGCCGTGCTGCCAGGCAATGGCAGGTCGAGAATGTGTCCCTTGATCTTGCCGACCACATGCATTTCGCAGGGTTTGCAATCGAACTTCAGCGTCAGCACTTCATCACCGTGTATCAGCTGCATCGGCGCCACCTTGGTGCGCACACCAGTGACGCCCTTGGCCTGCTTGGGGCAGAGGTTGAACGAGAAGCGCAGGCAGTGCTTGGTGATCATCACTGGTACGTCTCCCGTTTCCTCGTGGGCCTCGAACGCCGCGTCGATCAGCTTGACGCCGTGACGATGATAGAAGTCCCGGGCCTTCTGGTTGTAGACGTTGGCCAGGAACGACAGGTGCGATTCCGGGTACACCGGCGGCGGGTTGGTCTCGGCCTTGCGGCCACCGCGTGGGTGGGCTTTGATGCGGGCGCTGGTCAGGGCCTCGATGGCTTCGCGGCGCAAGGCCTTGAGCTGCGAGTTGGGGACGAAGAACGCCTGGGGCGCATCCAGCTCGATCGCGGTGGCATGGTATTCGGTGGTGCCCAGTTGGCCGAGCAGGTCGTGCAATTGCTCCAGGGCCTGTTCCGGCTTGTTGGCCTGGCCGAACGGTCCGTCCAGGGCGACGCTGGCGCTGATGCCTTCTTCGCTGGTGGCGGTCAGTTCCAGGCGCTCTTCGCGCAGGCGCGCAATCCAGGCCAGGCCGACGCGGCGTTCGGAGGAGGTCTTGAGCAACGCTTGCTGCCAGTTGTGGTCCAGGTTGCGGCTCAACGGGTGGTTTGGGCGCAACTGGTACATGCCGGCCGGCATCTCGTTGGGTTCGACACGGTAGCGGTAACGCTTCTGGCCGTCCTCTTCGAACTCACCCTTGGGCTCGGCGATGTTGGCGCGGAAACCGACGACTTCGCGCTTGACCAGTACATTGAGACCGTCGCCGTTGGACAGCGGATCGAAGGTCACCACGTGCAGGTCACGTTTGCCGACTTTTTCCACCACGCCCACCGGCACGCCCGTAAAGGTCGGCGAATCGAAGGCGCCGATGTCGATCTTGCGTTCGCTGACGAAATAGTCGGTGCTGCCACGGTGGAAGGTCTTGTCCGGGTCGGGGACGAAGAAGTGCGCGGTGCGGCCGCTGGACGCGCGGGCCAGGTCCGGACGGTCTTCGAGGACATCGTCCAGGCGCTGGCGGTAATAGGCGGTGATGTTCTTCACATAACCCATGTCCTTGTAGCGGCCTTCGATCTTGAATGAACGCACGCCGGCTTCGACCAGGGCGCGGATGTTGGCGCTCTGGTTGTTATCTTTCATCGACAGCAGGTGTTTTTCGTAGGCAACCACCCGGCCCTGGTCGTCCTTGAGGGTGTAGGGCAGGCGGCAGGCCTGGGAGCAGTCGCCACGGTTGGCGCTGCGCCCGTTCTGGGCGTGGGAGATGTTGCACTGGCCGGAAAACGCCACGCACAGCGCGCCGTGGATGAAGAACTCGATGGCCGCCTCGGTCTCGTCGGCGATGGCGCGGATTTCCTGCAGGTTCAGCTCACGGGCCAAGACCAGTTGCGAGAAACCAGCCTGGTCGAGGAACTTCGCTCGGGCCAGGGTACGGATGTCGGTCTGGGTGCTGGCGTGCAGCTCGATGGGTGGAATATCCAGCTCCATTACCCCCAGGTCCTGGACGATCAGCGCATCGACGCCGGCATCGTACAACTGGTGGATCAGTTGGCGGGCTGGCTCCAACTCATTGTCGTGCAGGATGGTGTTGATGGTGGTGAACACACGGGCGTGGTAGCGATGGGCGAACTCCACCAGCCGGGCAATATCGCCCACTTCGTTGCAGGCGTTGTGACGTGCGCCGAAACTCGGGCCACCGATGTACACGGCGTCGGCGCCATGCAGGATGGCCTCGCGGGCGATGGTCACGTCGCGGGCGGGGCTGAGCAATTCCAGATGATGTTTGGGCAAGGACATTTGTTTTTAGTCAGGCTGGTCACGGTCGAAGCGAGCATTGTAGCCGCCAGGCGCCTTGCAGGCACCTGTGGACTTGGGTTAGCACGACCTTGACCGATACGCGGCGGTCCTGCTGGGGTCACCCAGGCGTCGAGCCGGCGCTGCACCAGCGGTTGCGCCCGGTGTTCTTGGCCAGGTACAGGAAGGCGTCCGCGGCCCTGATCAGCATAGCCGGGGTGACGTCCTCGCCGCTCGGCTGGCAGGTGGTGACGCCCGCGCTGATGGTCACGATGCCCAAGGGATGGTCGCCATGTTCAATGTTCAAGGCCCTGACCGCTTCGAGGATTTGCTGCACGACCTGGGTGGCGCCGGCGCTGTCGGTGTTTGGCAGCAGCACGGTGAACTCTTCACCGCCGTAGCGGACAGCCAGGTCGCCCGGCCGCTTGATGGTCTGCCTGAGCGCGGCTGCAATCGCCCGCAGGCAATCGTCCCCGGCGGCATGGCCGTATCTGTCGTTGAAACGCTTGAAGTAATCGACGTCGAGCATGATCAGGGCCAGGGACGAACCCTGGCGCCTGGCCAGGCGGATCTCATCGGCCAGGGCGATGTCCAGCCGCCTGCGGTTGCCCAGCCCGGTCAGGCTGTCGGTCAGCGCCATGTCGCGCATGGCCTGGTGGGCGCTGCGAATCTGCTTCTCCATGGCCATGCGGTAGCGCAGTTGGCTCAACACGATGAGCCCGAAGCCCACCAGTATCGCGATCAGGAAAATCAGCACCAAACCGGTCTTGAGCAGGTCGCGGCGCCAGGGCGCGATGATCGATTCGCGGGACAAGCCGGCTTCCACCACCAGTGGGTAAGTGGTCAGCGCCCGGTAGCCGTATAGGCGCTCGGTGTCGTCGACGACGGCCTTGGCTTCGGCAACCCCTTGGTTGGAGGTGGGTAAATGTTCTCTGAAAATCACGCTGTTAACCAGGCTCTTGCCAATCACCGAAGCGACGAAGGGACGTCGGACCAGGATCGTTCCGCTGCGCTTGGCCAGGACCAGCGCGCCTTTGCCATCGATTTTGAAGTCGCCGTAGTAGTCGACGAAATAGCTCACCTTAACTGTTCCCAGCAATACGCCGGCAAACGAGCCATCGGGATTGTTCAGGCGGCGGGAAATGGGAATGATCAGGTCATTGGTGGAACGGCTCTTGACGACGTCACCGATGCGCACGCCTTGATCGTTGTGGGTGCGGTGGTATTGGAAGTAGTCGCGGTCGGCGTTGTTCGCCATTTCCGGGATCGTCTCCTTGTCCGTCGCCAGCCATTGGCCGTCCGGGCCATAGATAAACAACCCGTGCAGTTGCGGCATGATGGCGGCCTGCTGCACCAATAGTTTATGGATGCGTGGGATATCCATGTTCTGCAGGCCATCGCCCTCCACTCGTTCGGCGAGGGCGGCGGTGACCACATCCACTTGTCGAATGGTGTCTTCAGCGTGCTGGGCCGTCGCCCGCGCCAGGTTCGTCACTGAATCCCGGGCAGATGCAAAAGCGGCGCGGTAGTCGCGCCAGGTCCGCCAACCTTCGACGGCCAGGAAGGCCACAACCACCACCAGCATGAAGCTCACGGTGAGCCGCAACGCCGCTCCGGCCTGGGCGCTCTGGGGAGAAAAGACCTCATCAGTGTTTTCAATCTTTGGCTCTGGCCGTTTGCGTCCGAGCATCAACATTTCCTTTTACGACGGGTCTGCACACTATTGATGCGCAGCCTATCTTATTCGATTTCAGCACGTTAGCTTTTGCTACGACGAGGCAGGTACAACCGGCGACACACGATTGGGGAGAGAGGTTTCATGAAAGTTGGCGTCATTTCCGACACCCATGGTCTGCTCCGCCCGCAAGCGCTGGCAGCATTGCAAGGGTGTGAGCGTATCATCCATGCCGGTGACATCGGCAGCCCCGAGATCCTGGATCAATTGGCGTCGATTGCGCCATTGCACGTGGTGCGCGGCAATAACGACCTGGGGGCCGATTGGGCCGGGCCGCTTGCTGACCGCCTGCAATTCGACCTGTGTGGATGGCAGGTCTTGCTGGTTCACGACATTGCCGATGTACAGGACTCGCTCGACCCGGGCGTGAACTGGGTGATCAGCGGCCATTCCCACAAGCCGGGCATCGAATGGCGTGGCGACCGGCTGTACCTGAACCCTGGCAGCGCCGGCCGGCGGCGGTTTACGCTGCCGGTGACGCTGGCGTTGGTCGAGGTGAGCGCTGGCGCGATCGAGCCGCGGCTGGTCCAGTTGCTGGAGTGATGGACACGCTTACTTGAAGTATTTGTCGACGTAGGAGCCAGCGTTTCCAGTGCCAGGAATTGTGTGAGCTGAGCTTTCACAGTTATCTGGCCGAGCACTCCAGCGAATGGGAGCTGCTCGCGTCGCGCCTGACGCTGGAGGACGATGAGTTCGCGTATGGCAACACGCTGGATTTGCTCACCGCAGAGCCTGACCTGGTAGGGCTTTATGTGGCCGGTGGTGGCATCGCCGGCGTATTGCGGGCCTTGCGCAGCCTCCAGAAACAGAAGATTCGCTTGCCTGTGGTGGTGTGCCATGACCTGACGCCGTTGACACGCGAGGCGTTGAAGACGGGGCTAGTCCAGGCGGTGCTGTCTCATCCCGTCGTGACCATGGCCGAACAGGCAGTCGAAGCCTTGGTCGAGGCGGCGACTGCCACCTCGCCAGGCGCGGCGCCGAGGCGGGTGGTGCCGCTTCAGATCGATGTGCCGGAAAGCACCTGAATGTTTGATGCATTCTCAGCCGCCGCTTTCGCGAACAGGCTGGTTCCGTCGGCTCCTGGGTATTAAGCCTCTTGGCCTGCTTGAGCCTCTGTCAGGGTCGGATAGTCCGTATAACCCCGCTCGTCGCCCTGGTAGAACGTCGATGCGTCAGGGGCGTTCAGCGCCTGGCCCCGTTTGAAACGCTCCACCAGGTCCGGGTTCGCCAGAAACGGCGTGCCGAATGCCACCAGGTCGGCTTCTCCACGGCTGATGGCAGTGGCCGCGCGTTCGGCGCTGTAGCCGCCATTGGCAATGTACGTCCCGCCGAAGCGACGCTTGAGTTCCAGGAAGTCGAACGGGCCTTCGCCCAATTCCACGATGTGCAGGTAAGCCAGGCCGTAGCGGCTGAGCATTCTGGCGGTGTAGTCGAAGGTCGCTTGCGGGTTGCTGTCGCTCATCGAGAAGTAACTGAAGATCGGCGACAGGCGCACGCCGACACGGCTGGCGCCGAAGACTTCGATCACCGACTCGACCACCTCCTTGAGGAAACGGGCACGGTTCTCGATCGAGCCGCCGTAGGCATCGGTGCGTTGGTTGGTGCCATCACGCAAAAATTGGTCGATCAGGTAACCGTTGGCGCCATGAATTTCCACGCCGTCGAAGCCGGCCAGCTTCGCGTTGGCCGCGGCCTGGCGGAAGTCGGCGACCACACCGGGGATTTCATCGAGCTCCAGGGCCCGTGGCAGTTCATAGGGCTTGAGGCCTTCGGCGGTGTAGATCTCGCCATCGGCCTTGATTGCCGAAGGGGCTACGGGTTGGGCGCCGTTGACCTGCACCAGCGGATGAGAAAGACGGCCTACGTGCCAGAGCTGCAGAAAGATCTTTCCGCCCTCGGCATGAACCGCGTCGGTCACCTGTTTCCAGCCGGTGATTTGCTCAGGGGTAAAGATCCCTGGCGTTCTCAGGTAACCCTTGCCCTGGGCCGACACCTGGGAACCTTCGCTGATGATCAGGCCGGCGCTGGCCCGTTGGCTGTAGTACTCGGCCATCAGGGGCGTGGCGGCGTCACCGGTACCTGCGCGGCTGCGGGTCATGGGGGCCATGATCATGCGGTTTTTCAGGGACAGCTTGCCGACTTGGGCGCGGGACAGCAGAAGATCGAGACCGACGTTGCTCATGATTCACCTCAAAAGAGAACAGATAGGATTGAGTCGAGGGGCGGCTAGGCCAGCCGGCCCTCTTGTTGCAAAAGGGCGCCGATGCGTTGGATTTCTTGCTCGCCTTTTTCCAGGGCTGCCTCGCTGGTGTGCACGGAGTAATAACCCATCACCAGGCCGTGGGGATGCTTGACCGCCGAGCCGAGCACGAAGGAGGTCGCGCCCCGGGCAACGATGTCGATGGCTGCGCCGGACTCTTCGAAGACCACCATTTCCCCGGTATTGACGCGACCGCCGGCGTCGAGGCTGCCGTCGTTGACCGCCAGCCAGGCGACGGTGTGCCCGGCCGGTGGCGTATAGCGCCAGCGTTCTTGGTCTTTCAACTGCACGGCCAGGTAGTTCATGTCCGCAGGGGCTGCAACGCTGCTGCGAGCCGCGCCATATTGGCCGAGCAGCACCCGCACCGGACCTTCCCGGGGGATATCGGCGGGTGCCAGGTAGACGCTGTGGGCCGGAGCGTTTTCTTCAGCGGCCGGCAGCGCGACCCAAAGCTGGAAGCCGTGGATCGACGAGCTGCCGACTGGCCGCGCGTCGTGCCATACGCCGTTACCAGCTTGCATCCACTCCATGCCACCGCTGGGCAGTACACCCGATTGCCCGGTGGTGTCTTCGTAGGCCACCTGACCTTCGATCATGTAGGTCAGCGTGGCGATACCGGAATGCGGGTGCATGCCGAAACCTCTGTGCATGGCATCGGCGTTGAAGGCGAAGAGGTCGAGAAACACGAATGGCTTGCAGAGCTGGCCCAGGTCACCGGGACTCATGAGCCGGGTGATCGGCCCGTGGCTATTGCCGGAGGTGCGATGGACGATGGCGCGGGGCGGTGCTGCGACGATGCTGTTCATGGGGTGCCTCCAAGTCTTGGGCGTTGGGCCTCGATGCGAGAAGGATAAGTGCCTGCCAATAGATTGATTAGCCGATACAATCGGATTGAACTCATCCATAAAACGAAGGAATGTCAGTGCCATGCTCGATCTCAACGATGTTGCGCTGTTCGTTCAGGTGGTCCGCAGCGGCAGCTTCGCCGAAGCCGCCAGACGCTTGGGCATGCCTTCCAATACCGTCAGCCGACGGGTTCAGCAGTTGGAGGCCCAGCTTGAATCGCGACTTCTGCAGCGCTCGACCCGCAAACTCACGCTGACTCATGCGGGCCAGGGGTTTTATGAGCGCTGTGTGGATTCGGTGGACGGCCTGATGGATGCCGGACAGGAACTGATGATGGGCAGCGACGAACCCAGCGGCCTGGTGCGCATCGCGGCGATGGCGGATTTTTTCGATTTCTTCCCGATGCAATGGGTGGCCGATTTTTTAGCCGCGCATCCCCGGGTGCAGCTTGATTTCGTACTCAGCGACGCCCGGGTCGATCTGATTGCCGACCGCATCGACGTTGCCTTTCGCGGCGGTCCCTTGCAGGACTCGGGGTATGTCGGTCGCCAACTGCTCAAGAACGACGGTGACGGCATGGTCGCCAGCCCCGCGTACATTGCCGCGCGCGGTGCACCGCTTTCGTTGCAGGATCTGGCTCACCACGACGGCGTGAGTTTCGCTCATCCCGGCGGTATGACCCACTGGCGATTCGTTGGCCCGGACGGCATCGAGGAACAGGTGCAGATCGCCAGCCGATTCCACGCCAACACCGCCCAGGCGTTGCGCAGGGCGACCGTCGCCGGCCTTGGCATCGCCGTGTTGCCGGGGGCGCTGAGCAGTCTCGACCTGGAAGCCGGAAGGCTGGTGCGTGTCCTGCCACAATACCAACGCGTCGGCTTCGGTCTGAATGTGCTCTATCCGAGCCGGCGGCAGTTGCCGCTGGCGGTTTCGGCTTTCATCGGGTTGGTGATGGAGAAGCTTGAGCTCAAGGCGTTTCCGGCGCGGATGCAGTGAGTGAGCCATCCAGGCCGGTGTCGTGGCGGGATAAGCCCGTTGTGCCGCACCTCAATACCGTGGCGAGGGAGCTTGCTCCCGCTGGCTGCGCAGCAGCCAAAAAACTGGACGCAATCCGCCTGACAGACCTTGGTGATAGGTTGGGGCCGTTGCGCAGCCCAGCGGGAGCAAGCTCCCTCGCCACAAAGGCATTCCCTCTCCAAGATGTGGATGTCAGGGGTGGCGCTACCGCGTGCATCGACCTTCTTGCCACACCGCTAAACCGCTCTTGTGGCGAGGGAGCTTGCTCCCGCTGGCTGCGCAGCAGCCTAAAAGCTGGACGCAATCCGCCTGACAGACCTTGGTGGTCGGTTTGGGGCCGCTGCGCAGCCCAGCGGGAGCAAGCTCCCTCGCCACCGGTTCCGTATGTCTCAGCTGCAAACAAGGCTCGCCTTGTTCCCTTGGGCATCCCCCCGGCAGTAGCCCATTTTTTTCCTTCCCAGCAACGATAAAAACCCTCGTTTCGCAAATCTTCCCCCGCCAACACAATCGCCTCGACATCTGATCTCGATAGCTGCAAGCGCAGCACCACAAAAGATAGAAACCCGAGGCGGCGCTATGCCGGCCTGAACCAAACCTACTGCCGGAAGTGCACAGACATGCCCGTTGAAACCCTACGCATCGATACGCTCGTCATAGGCGCCGGCCAAGCCGGCATCGCCATGAGTGAGCACTTGAGCCGGCAAGGCGTGCCGCATCTCGTGGTGGAGCGAAGCCGCATTGCCGAAGCTTGGCGCACATCACGTTGGGATTCGCTGGTCGCCAATGGCCCGGCCTGGCATGACCGTTTTCCGGGGTTGGAATTCGAGGGGCTCGGTCCTGATGACTTCGCGACAAAGGACCAGGTGGCCGATTATTTCGAAGCCTATGCCAACAAGTTCAACGCACCGATCCGTACCGGCGTGGAGGTCAGGAAAGTCGAGCGCAATGTCGGCCGTCCGGGGTTCACCGTTGAAACCTCTGAAGGCTTGATCGAGGCGATCCATGTCGTCGTCGCCACCGGGCCCTTCCAGCGACCGGTGATTCCACCGATTGCGCCGGACATGGCGACGGTCACCCAGCTTCACTCGGCCCAGTACCGTAATCCCCGGCAATTGCCCGAAGGGGCTGTGTTGGTGGTGGGCGCCGGGTCGTCGGGGGTGCAGATCGCCGATGAACTGCAGCGCACCGGCAAACAGGTCTATCTCTCGGTGGGCGCCCACGATCGTCCGCCCCGGGCCTATCGCAACCGCGATTTCTGCTGGTGGCTGGGTGTGCTGGGCGAGTGGGATGCGGAGGCGGTCCAGCCAGGCAAGGAGCACGTCACTATCGCGGTGAGCGGTGCCCGCGGTGGCCATACCGTGGATTTTCGCCGGCTGGCCCACGAGGGCATCACCCTCGTGGGGCTGACGAAATCGTTCAATGGCAGCGTGGTGACCTTTGAACCGAATCTGGCCGAAAACATCGCCCGCGGCGACGAAAACTACCTGGCGCTGCTGGATGCCGCCGACGCCTACATCGCCCGCAACGGCCTGGACCTGCCGCTCGAACCTGAAGCTCGTCACCGGCTGCCCGATCCGCAATGCCTGACCCAGCCGATCCTGGAACTGGACCTGGTCGCCACCGGTGTGACCAGTGTCATCTGGGCCACCGGCTACTCGGTGGATTACAGCTGGCTGAAGGTCGACGCCCTCGGCGCCAATGGCAAGCCTCGGCATCAGCGTGGCGTTTGCAGTGAACCGGGCCTGTATTTCGTCGGCTTGCCCTGGCTGTCGCGACGGGGCTCGGCGTTCATCTGGGGCGTCTGGCATGACGCCCGGCATATTGCCGACCACATCGTGAAGCAACGCATTTATCTCGCCTATCAGGATGCTGCCCAGCGCCAGGCGTCGGCACTCGACAGCGATTCACAGCGTTCGAAAACCAGTCTCACGGGAGTTCGTTGATGCCTACTCACACGCGCATTCGCATGTTCAATACCAAGGACACCTACCCGAACCAGACGCTGGACAACGATCTGTGCCAGGCCGTGCGCGCCGGCAACACCGTCTATGTGCGCGGCCAGGTCGGCACCGACTTCAACGGTCAACTGGTGGGCCTGGGCGATCCTCGCGCCCAGGCCGAACAGGCCATGCGCAACGTCAAGCAATTGCTGGAAGAGGCCGGCAGTGACTTGAGCCACATCGTCAAGACCACGACGTACCTGATCGACCCGCGTTATCGCGAGCCGGTGTACCAGGAGGTCGGCAAGTGGCTCAAGGGCGTGTTTCCGATCTCCACCGGCCTGGTGGTCAGTGCCCTGGGCCAGCCGCAGTGGCTGATGGAAATCGACGTGATTGCGGTGATCCCCGAATAAGGAGTGCAGCATGACTTTTTCCATCGTCGGACGCTGCGCCGAAACTGGCCAGTTAGGCATCGCCATCAGTTCCTCGAGCATTGCCGTCGGTGCCCGTTGCCCCTGGTTGCGCGCGGGCGTCGGCGCGGTGTCGAGCCAGAACATTACCCTGCCGGCCCTGGGCCCGCAGGTGCTCGATGAACTGGCCGGCGGCCTGGCGGCGCAAGCAGCGCTGGAGCGGACCCTGGCGCGCAACGGCTACGGCCAATACCGGCAGGTGGCGGTGATCGATGCCGAGGGCCGCACGGCGATTTTCAGCGGCGAGCATACCCTGGGCACCCACAACGCCGTGGCCGGTGAGCAATGCGTGGCGGCTGGCAATCTGTTGGCCAGCGCTGCGGTGATCGAGGCCATGATCACGACCTTCGAGCGGGGCGGTGGTTGTCTTGCGTCACGCTTGATGAGCGCGTTGCGGGCCGGGCAGGCGGCGGGCGGAGAGGCCGGGGCGGTGCATTCGGCGGCGCTGTCGGTGGTCGATGACCTGACCTGGCCCATCGTCGATCTGCGGGTGGATTGGGCCGAGGAAAATCCCATCGGCGAGCTGGAAAAACTCTGGCTCGCCTATCAGCCGCAATTGCAGGATTACCTGACCCGTGCGCTCAACCCGACCCTGGCGCCGAGTTATGGAGTGCCGGGTGATGAGTGAGCTGCGCAGTCGCGCGCTGCTTGCCGAGCTGGTGAGCTTTGCCACGGTCAGCCGCGATTCGAACCTGGCCTTGATCGAGTTCGTGCGCGACTACTTGCAAGGGCTGGGCGTGAACAGCGAGCTGATCTACAACGCCGAGCGAACCAAGGCCAACCTGCTGGCGAGCATTGGCCCGGCGGTGCCCGGTGGCGTGGTGTTGTCCGGGCATACCGATGTGGTGCCGGTGGACGGGCAGGCCTGGACGGTCGATCCGTTCTGCCTGACCGAGATGGACGGTAAATGGTTCGGGCGCGGCACGGCGGACATGAAGGGTTACCTGGCCTCGGTGCTCGCGGCAGTGCCGGAGTTATTGTCCAGCCCGCTTCGGCGACCGGTGCACCTGGCGTTTTCCTATGACGAAGAGGTGGGTTGCCTGGGCGTTCACAGCTTGCTGGAGGTGTTGGTTCGGCGAGTTCCGCAACCGGCCCTGTGCCTGATTGGCGAACCCACCCAACTCCGACCGGTGCTGGGGCACAAAGGCAAGCTGGCGATGCGTTGTCATGTGCGAGGGGCGGCCTGCCATTCGGCCTACGCCCCTTATGGGGTCAACGCTATCGAACAGGCGGCGCGCCTGATCGGGCGGTTGGGCGAGATCGGCGCGCAACTGGCCGAACCCTCGCGGCACGACCCGCGCTTCGACCCGGCGTTTTCCACGGTGCAGGTCGGGGTGGTCCACGGCGGCACGGCGCTGAACATCGTTCCGGCGGACTGCCGTTTCGATTTCGAAGTGCGCGCCTTGCCGGATTTCGATCCCCTCGTGGTGGCTGAGCAATTGCAAGGTTATGCCGAGCAGACCCTGCTGCCGGCCATGCAGGCGGTGGCGGGGGATACGGCTATCCGCTTCGAACCGTTGTCGGCCTACCCGGGCCTGGCCACTTCGCCGGACAGCGCGGCCGCCCGACTGGTTGCGCAACTGTGCGGCAGCGACGCGTTCGGCACCGTCGCCTTTGGCACCGAAGGCGGCCTGTTCCATCAGGCCGGCGTGCCGACGGTGGTCTGTGGTCCCGGCAGCATGGACCAGGGGCACAAGCCCGACGAATACGTGAGCGTTGAACAAATGGCCGCCTGCGACCGCTTGATGGATCGACTGGCGAGCTATCTCTGTGAACCCAATGATTGCTGACCGCAAGGTGCCTGAGGAGGACGATTTCAAGGGAAGGAGATTCCTCGCGGTCAGCCAGGCGACACCCATGAACAGGCCGACAAGAGCCTTTGCTGTAGACCTTGCCGCCCGTATTTACGGTCACTTTTGAGTCCCGTCACCGGCTCGTGCGGGCGAGCTGGTATTTTCGAGGAACCGCTTCATGTCCAGATCCTTGCGTTGCAATATTGCGTGTGCCCTGGCGTTGCTGAGTACCAGTGTCCTGGCCGCGCCACAGAGCCTGACCGTGATTTCCTTCGGCGGCGCCACCAAGCAGGCCCAGGACAAGGCCTACTTCCAACCTTTCAACGCCAGCGGCGCGGGAAACATCGTGGCTGGCGAATACAACGGTGAATTGTCGAAGATCAAGGCCATGGTCGCCGCCGGCCACACCAGCTGGGACGTAGTCGAAGTGGAGAGCCCCGAGCTGTTGCGTGGTTGCGAGGAGGGGCTGTTCGAGAAGCTTGACCTGGGGCGCCTGGGCGACCCGGCGAACTATGTGCCGGGAGCGCTCAATGAATGTGGGGTCGCCACCTACGTCTGGTCGATGGTCCTGGCTTATGACCAGAGCAAGCTCGCCAAGGCACCCAAATCCTGGGCGGATTTCTGGAACGTTGCCGAGTACCCGGGCAAGCGCGGCCTGCGCAAGGGCGCCAAGTACACTTTGGAAATCGCCTTGCTGGCCGACGGGGTCAAGGCGCAGGACGTGTACAAGGTGCTGAACACCCCGGAAGGCGTGTCCCGGGCATTCGCCAAGCTCGACCAGATCAAGCCGAACATCCAATGGTGGGAAGCCGGCGCGCAACCGGCGCAGTGGTTGGTGGCGGGGGACGTGGCGATGAGTGCGGCCTACAACGGACGCATCGCGTCGGCGCAGAAAGAAGGCATGAAGCTGAGCATCGTCTGGCCGCAGAGCCTCTACGACCCGGAGTACTGGGCCGTGGTCAAGGGCACGCCGAACAAGGCCCTGGCCGAGCAGTTCATTGCCTTTGCCAGCCAGCCGCAGACCCAGAAGGTGTTTTCGGAAAACATCCCTTATGGGCCGGTGCACCGCAAGACACTGGCGCTATTGCCGACGGCGGTACAGGAGCAGTTGCCCACCGCCGAGGCCAACCTGGCTGAGGCCCAAGCCGTGGACGCGGAATTCTGGGTCGACCATGGCGAGGAACTGGAGCAACGCTTCAACGCCTGGGCCGCTCGCTAGACATATCCCTTGTGGCGAGGGAGCTTGCTCCCGCTGGGCTGCGCAGCAGCCCCGACACCAGGCGCCTCGGTGTATCAGCCTGACCGCGTTCGGCTTGCATGGGGTCGCTGTGCAACCCAGCGGGAGCAAGCTCCCTCGCCACGGGGTTGGTGTTTTACTTACAGGCCGGGGCGGGCAGTTGTGCCTGGCCTGCCGTGGCTCAAGGCAGCCATTGCCTGAACTGTTCCTTGCAGTAGTCGACAAACAACTGCGCCGGTTTGGTAAGGTGCGCGCGCTTGAGCCAGCCGGCCACCAACGCCGACCCCGTCACGTCCTCGGCGATGTCGACGCACACCAGGTGTTGCCCATCGTAGGTGCAGGTGGAGTGCGGGCGGGTCACCAGTACGGCAAAACCAAAGGACTGGCCGACCATGCCCCGCACCATCTCAATGGAGGGCGAGCTGAAGACAATGTTGGGCGTCAGGCCCAGCTCTTCGAAGATGCTCACGAAATAGGTGCGACTGGGCTGCACGTCCAGCAGGATCATCGGCTCCAGCGCCAGGTCACGCAGCGACACTTGGGCCTGATCGGCAAAGCGATGCCCCTGCGGCAACAATGCGTAGGGGCGTTGCGGCGCGGTCAGCGCTTCGGTCTCGATGGTACTGTCGAGGTCGTGTTCATAAAAAATCGCCAGGTCGAAACGCCCCCCCGTGAGACCTTGCACCAGCTCCTGTTGCTCGCCATCCTGCACGCGGATTTCCACCCCTGGGAAGCGCTCGCGAAAGCCCGCGATCAGCCGTGGCAGGTAGAGCGGGGCGACGGTTTCGAAGCAGCCGATGTCGATCTGTCCGCTGACCACATCGTTATCGGCCAGCGCGTTCTGCTCGAACTCCCGGGCCATGCGCAACAGCTCCTGGGCCTTGCGATAGAAGCGCGCGCCGCCGGGCGTCAGCGATACTCCTTGGGCGTGATGACGAATGAGCAATTGCACACCGAAACTGTCTTCCAAGCCCTTGATGGCGGAGGCGATCGACGGTTGGGCGATGTACAGCTTGCGAGAGGCTTCGGCGACGCTGCCACATTCGACGGTGGTGACGAAGTACTTCAGCTGACGCAAGGAATAGGACGCCACGGCACACCTCGATCCGGATGATTTCTGCCTACCTTACCTTGTGCACGGAGGGCGATGGGCGGGCATTGATGCGGATTTTGCTGGGCAGTGACGATATTTAGGCTGGCTTGGGGACGAGCACCGAAAAAAACGCCTGCCCAAGGATCGTCGGCAGGCGTCTGGGAAAGACCGGCGCAGAAAGGAGGGACTGGCCGGGGGCGGAAACGGGTTTCAGGCTACTGGGATCAACGGGTCGGCGGCAGCCAGGGCGGTGGCGCGATCAGCCGCGGGCGGGTAGATCCAGACGGTGTTGATCTGGGTCTTGAGTTCCTTGGCTTCCTGCCCGACCAGTTTGAGCTGGCGATCCCAACCTTCGGTATACACCGCACCCCAGGCGCCCAGATCCAGGCAGGTCACATACTTGGGTTGGCTGTAGGCCATTGGCGCCACGCCCAGCAAGTCGGCCGCGACGTTGTTGCCGGCATAGCGGCCCAGGGCGATGGCGTGCTGGCAGGACATCGCCGCATAGTTGCCCAGCGTGTCGGTGGCGGCGTAGGCCACGTCACCGCTGGCGAATATGTCGTTCTGGCCCAGGACTTTCAGGTTGGCATCGACGTGCAGGCGCCCTTGGCGATCGCGGGTAGCGGGTACCTGCTGGGTCAACGGACTGGCGCGGAACCCCACGGTCCAGATCACGGTATGGGACTCGATACGCTGGCCGCTCGACAGGGTGACGCCACCGGCATCCACCGATTCGACCGAGGCGTTGAGGATCCACTCGATACCCAGGTGTTCGGATGCTTCGACAATGGATGGACGTATACCGTCGCCCAACGCTGCACCAATCTGCGGTCCGCGGTCCACCACGATGACCCGGATGTCGGCATCCTCGCCGAGGACCGCGCGCAGGCGTGCGGGCATTTCGGTGGCGGTTTCGATCCCGGTAAAGCCGCCGCCGGCCACCACCACGGTGTTGCGGGCCGGGCTGTCCGGCAGATTTTTCAGCGACTTGATATGGGCTTCGAGACGGCTTGCCTGTTCGATTTCATCAACGTCGAAGGCATGCTCCATCATGCCCTCAAGGTCGGGGCGAACCAGTTGGCTGCCCGCCGCGAGCACCAGGCGGTCATAGCCCAGGGTGCCTTGGGTACCGAACACATCCACATAGCCAACCCGCTTGTTCTCGACATCGATGCTGCTCGCCGAACCCTGGACGAATTTCACACCCACCGCGTCGAACAGACTGCCCAGCGGTGCCGCCATGGTGTGGACGTCCGGCTCGTAGAAACGAGGGCGAATACGCAGCTCAGCCTGGGGGGCCAGGATGCTGATCTGCACGTCATGACGATCGTGTTGGTCCAGCAGCCGGGCCGCGCTCAATGCGCTCCAGACCCCGCCGAAACCTGCGCCAACAACCAGAATATGTTGTTTCATGATGAGCTCCCGAAGACAAAATCGATACGTTGAATTGTTTAACTGTTTCAGCGTGACCGTGTCGCGAAGTACTCCAAAAGTGCCTGGCTGCATTGAGTTGCTATCGAGCACATTCAGTTTCGGTTCGCTGTAGGGAAGCTTATTGGCAAGACCTGTTTTTGACACTTCTACATAAGGTCATCGCGCCTATGCCTGGGTAGGGGGGATCTATACGAAGGTATGAGGGCGCGACGTAGTCAAGTGGTCCGGGCAAGTACCGATTCGATGCAGGCGATCAATTCGGCGCAGTCGAAGGGTTTCGGGAAAAACGCCACCGGTTCGGGCGTACCGGCGCTGACACGGGGTGGCACGCCAGGATATCCGGTGATGAAGATGATCGGAGTATGAATGCCCAGGGTCGACAATCGATCGTACATCTGAATGCCCGTCATGCCAGGCATTTGAATATCCGATATCAGGCACGCTGTGTTTTCAAGTTCGCAGGAAGATAAAAAATCCAGGGCGCTGGTATATGTTTTAACTCGATATCCGTGGGAGCGTAACAAGCCATCCAGGGCGATTAGAACTGACTCATCGTCATCAATTATCGAGAGCGTTGCGGTGTTGGACATGTCGATACCTGGGGGGTGATATCAGGTAGCCATAAAGGCGCCCGTGTCACTGCAAGATACGCCGTCCAATGGCCCCGCCAAGTATACGTGTGTATGAAAGGGGGCCTGCGCCGAAACGCTCGACTGGCTATCGGCCTGTGTTAGTCAGGCACTGCTCCAGCACCTGGGCCATGCGCACCAGATCGGCAAACGAGTGTGCGCACATCTTGCGCATGGCTTGGCCACGGTGAATCTTGACCGTGATTTCACTCAAGCCCAGTTCCCCGGCGATCTGCTTGTTCATCAGGCCTGACACCGCCAGTGCCATGACCTGCTGCTCCCGGGGCGTCAATGTGGCGTAGCGGTCAAGCACTTGCTGATGGCCGCGTTCGGCGTCGCGCCGCTGGCGGTCCTGGTGATGGGCGGCGGTCACGGCGTCGATCAGGTCTTGCTCGCGGAACGGTTTGGCGAGGAAATCCACGGCACCGGCCTTCATCGCCCGTACGGTCATGGCGATGTCACCGTGACCGGTCATGAACACAATCGGCAGTCGAACGTTGGCTGCGGCCAGCTCCCGTTGGCAATCCAGGCCGCTGGTGCCTTGCAGGCGCACATCCAGGACCAGGCAACTGGGCTGGTCGGGCCTGGGATGGTTCATGAACTGTGCGACCGAACCAAACAGATGGACCTGCAAGCCGATGGAGCGCAGCAGGCTGCCGAGGGATTGGCACAGCGATGCGTCGTCATCGACGATATAGACGATGGGGGCATTGTCGATGATTGGGCTCGAGGGCTGGAGGGAGGTCATTGCCCGTTCTCCGATAAAGCGGTACCGGTGAGCCGCGGCAGCGCGAACCTGAACGAGGTGCCCTGGCCGGCCTCGCTGGTTGCCCAGATCCTGCCGTCATGGAAGTCGATGATGGACCGGCAGATGGACAGGCCCATGCCCAGGCCGTTTTCCTTGGTGGTAAAAAACGCATTGAACAAGCACGGCAGGACCTCGGGGGCAATGCCGGTTCCCTGGTCAGTCACCTCCAGCAGCACTTCGTCACTCTCCGTCCAGGTGCGTATATGCAGGGTTCGTGTATGTACCTTGACCCCGTCCATGGCGTGACAGGCATTGATGATCAGGTTGATGATCACTTGCTGCAGTTGCACCCGGTCTGCGCTGACCTGGCCGTCGGTCGCTGCCAGATCCACCTTGGCCCGGACTTTATGATGAGCCAGTTGCTGCTGGACCAGGTTCAGAGTCTCGCGGACGATGTCGTCCAGTCGCTCGGGCTGGCGCAACGGGTCGCACTTGCGCGACAGCGCCCTGATACCGCTGATGACCTCGCTGGCGCGACAGCCGTTGGCGACGATTCGGTCGAGGCAATCCAAGGCTTCCCCGAGATCGGGTTGCGGGCGCTTGAGCCAGCGGCGACAGGCCTCGCCGCTGCTGGTGATGGCCGTCAGTGGCTGATTGACCTCGTGGGCAATGGACGCGGCCATTTCCCCCAAAGAGGTCAAGCGAGTGACGTGGGCCAGTTGGCTCTGGGCGCGAAACAACGCTTCTTCGGCCTGCTTGCTGGCAGTCACGTCCATGAGTGCGCCGAGATACTGGAAACGGCCATGCTGGACGAGCAGGGGGCTGGCGATCATGTGAATGTGCTTGATGCGTCCATCAGGCATCAGCAGCCGCAGCTTGACCTCGATCTGCGGTTCGCCAGCGGCGGCCTGCTGGAAAACCCCGCGTGCCAACTCGAGGTCTTCAGGATGGGTGCGCTCCAGCATCATCGACACCGTTGGCGTCTTGCTGGGCGGGTACTCGAAAATCCGTGCCGATTGCTCCGACCAGGACAACGCTTGTCGATCACCGCGAAAGCCCAGGCTGCCGGTCTGGCTCAGACGCTGGGCGCCGGTCAGGTAAGCCTCGTTGTGCCGCAGGCTGTCGGAAGCCTGCTTGCTGCGCAGGGCCAGGAACGCAATGGCGGACAGCGCGGTCAGGCAACGGAAGAAGCCGGTGGTAGATTCCCAGCGGTGATAGCCGCCGTTATACAAGAACATCGCGGTGAGCAAGCCCATGCACATCAGCGCGACGGTGATCACCAGATTGATGGAGAACAGGTTGGCCGCCATCAACAGCAAGGTGATGTACAGCAGGGTTGGCGCCAGGTCGGAATGGGTTTCGGAATTGATGATGACAATCCCGCAGGCCACCACCAGGCCTACCGCCCAGCCGAGGGCGTTCACCAGTGGTTGGGTGCTGATTCCCATCGACGGCCGAGGCCCGCTCCGGCTTGGGCTGTATCGAAGGCTGTCATAGACGTTCTTGAACATCGCGGAGGGTAGGGGCACGCTGGCAGACCTTTTGTTTTTACGTGGTCTCGCTCTGGAGTGTCGGGGCGACAGAGCATCGGTTGGTATCTTAGAAGCGCCGCCTTGCCTGAGGTAGGACATAAAACCCTGAAATCCCGCCAAGCTGAGCCAAAGAGAGGGGGCCGCTGCGCGGCCCAGCGGGAGCAAGCTCCCTCGCCACAAAGGCGGTGTTCTCCCGGGCCTGGATACATACATACCGAAGTATCGATGACGTTGCCCAAAGGGTGAGTCGAGTGTCCCCACGTACAACAGACCTGGCACGCCTCGGGGATTACGCTTTCAACACCTCGTCGCCGTAGGCCTTGATGGAGGGCGCAGGCGATGATCTTGTCCACTTCCGACTCAATGGCCTGGCGCCTGGGGCGACGACTATGATGAACAGAAATGACCTGCGTCGTGCTGACATCAATCTGCTGGTGGTCTTCGAAACCATGATGCACGAGCGAAACGTGACCCGTGTCAGCGAAAAGCTGTTTCTCGGCCAGCCAACGATCAGCAGTGCCCTGGCGCGCTTGCGGTTGATGTTCGATGATCCCTTGTTCATCCGTTCGGGACGGTTGATGGAACCGACTTCCCGGGCGCGGGAAATCTTCTCCAACCTGTCACCGGCCCTGGATGGTATCGCCGCCGCCTTGGGCCGCTGCCAGGCGTTCGAACCGGCCACCAGCGAGGCGACCTTCCACATCGGCCTTTGCGATGACGTCGAGTACGCTCTGCTGCCGGAACTGTTGCGTCGGCTGCGGGTCGAGGCACCGGGCACCACATTGGTCGTGCGCCGGACTGATCAATGGCAGGTCTCCCAACTGTTGGTCAGTGGCGAGATTTCCCTGGGCATCAGCCCGACGCTGGAACTGCCGGCCAATGCCCGGCGCAAGACACTGCGGCCGATTCGACCGATGCTGTTGCGCGCCGATTCGCAGCCCGGCGAGCTGACCCTGGACGAATTCTGCCGTCGGCCCCATGCCGTCGTATCGTCCATGGGCAATGTCATCGATGATTCGGACCGCGCGTTATGCCTGATGGGCCGCCAGCGCCGAGTGGTGTTGACCGTGCCGCAGTTCAGCGCCTTGCCCGTGCTGTTGGCCCAGAGCGACATGATTGCCATCGTGCCGGATTACGTTGCCCAGGCGATGGCCATGGTGACCGGCATGCGGGCGCAAGCGGCCCCGATCTGCTTGCCCCAGCACGAGCTTTCCATGGTCTGGCGCGGCGCTTCGCACAATGATCCGGGGGAGCGTTGGTTGCGTGCCCGTTGCAGCGCGCTCCTGGCCGAGCAAGCCGACCCGCAGGAGCATTCCAGGCGAGTGGCCTGACGGACAGTTGCGCAAGGTTTTCGCATTCAGCGGGAAAACCGGCTGCGATACTCCCGGGGGGATATCGAGAGATGGCGCTGAAACGTGTGGCGCATTCGTTCCTCGTCACCGAAACCGCAGGATCGGGCGATCTGGTCGATGTTGCGCTGGGAGTCTTCGAGCATTCGACGCGCCGCTTCAAGGCGGAACATCTCGATGGCTTTGGCCGGGGTCCGGCCGGTCTGGCGTTTGTAGACCCGGGCAAAATTGCGCGGGCTCATCCTGGCCTGCCGGGCCAGCCGCTCGACGGTGAGGTTATTGTCGTCCAGGTGCTCGGAAATCCACACGTGCAGTTCGTCGAACCCGGCGCTCTCTTGCATCTGCAATTGCAGCAGTTGACTGAACTGCGCCTGCCCGCCGGGGCGCTTGAGAAACACCACCAGCTCACGGGCCACCTGCAAGGCCACATCGCGACCACAGTCGGCTTCGACCAATGCCAGTGCCATGTCGATGCCGGCGCTGACACCGGCCGAGGTCCACACATTGCCCTGCTGGATGAAGATCGCATCGAGGTCCACCTCAACCGACGGGAAACCGCTCTTGAGCATCTCGCACATGGCCCAATGGGTGGCGGCCCGGCGTCCGTCCAGCAAGCCGGCCTGGGCCATGAGGAAGGTGCCGCTGCACACCGATGCCGTGCGCCTGGCCTGGACCGAGGCCTTGCGCAGCCAGTGCACCAGATCGACACAGTCGATCATCGCCTGCCGAATGTCCGGTGCGCCGGGCACGATCAGCGTGTCGATGAGTGTCCCGTCGAGCTCATGCAGTGCACGGGTATCAACGACCAGGCCTTCGGCGCTTTGCATTAACCCACCAGCCAGGCTCGCGGTGTGCATGGCGTAGCCGGGCAGGCCGCGCTCGGTCATGGCTTTGGTGGCGGCCCAGAACACGGTCTGGGCCCCGGTCAGGTCCAGCAAACCCATCTGCGGGTAGGCCAGGAATACCAGGGGGCGCGGTTGGGAAACGGATTCGGTGGCGATGCCGATATCCAGGGACATCTCGTTCATGTTCGCTTCGCGCCGGGTGTTCGTCAGGGGAGGTCTGCAAGGTTATCAAGTGATCGTGCCCGTGAGTGCGGCTTCATGGGCTCGGATACTGAATATTTAGGTGCTATTGATATGCTATTAAGGTATTTAAATTAATATTTTTATAGCTTTAAAGTCGTGGCCTTCAGTCTTTTCACCTACTGTGAGGTTCACCAGACCATGGCTTTCAAGCGTCCTGCGCTCACCTTGTTGGTTTCCCTGGCGGCCACCGCGCTGCTCAATCCCTTGGCCCACGCCGAGGGCAAGATCAGCATTGCCCAGCAATTCGGTATCGGCTACCTGATCCTGGATGTGGTGCGCGACCAGCAGCTCATCGAGAAGCATGGCAAGGCCCAGGGCCTGGATATCAAAGTGGACTGGAACAGCATTTCCGGCGCGACGGCGATGAACGAGGCCTTGCTGACCGGCACCCTGGATGTGGTGTCGGCGGGCGTTCCGCCGATGCTGACGATCTGGGATCGGACCCGCGGCAAGCAGAACGTCAAGGCCATCGCCTCGCTGGGGTCGATGCCCAACTACCTGCTGACCAACAACCCGAACGTGAAGAGCCTCAAGGACTTCACCGACAAGGACCGGATCGCTGTCCCGGCCGCAGGGGTCGGATTCCAGTCGCGCACGTTGCAGATCGAAACCGCCAAGGTGTTCGGCAACGATCACTTCAAGAAATTCGACGACATCTCGGTCAGCCTTCCGCACCCGGATGCGACGGCGGCGCTGATCGCCGGCCAGTCGGAGATCAATTCGCACTTCTCCAGCCCACCATTCCAGTACCAGGCACTGCAAAGCCCCAATGTGCACAAGGTGCTCAGTTCCTATGATGTGCTGGGCGGGCCGGCGACGTTCAACGTGCTCTACACCACGGAAAAATTCCACGACGAAAACCCCAAGACCTACAAGGCGTTCTACGATGCCTTGGTGGAGGCGCAAGGCATCATCAAGGCCGATAAGCCGGCCGCTGCCCAGACCTACATCCGCGTTGAACAGTCCAAGTTGCCGCTGGTGCTGGTGGAGAAAATCGTCACCGACCCCGAAATCGACTTCACCGTCGTTCCGCAACGCACCTACATCTATGCCGAAAAACTGCATGAACTGGGCGTGTTAAAAAACAAGGCTGACAGCTGGAAGGACTATTTCTTCGAAGAGGCCCATGCCGACGCCGGCAGCTGAATCCGGGCCGATTATCCGTTTTCGGCACAATTGCCCGATCGGCCCACGGGGCGGAATGGAACTTGCCTGAGCTTTGACCCGTAAGCCCTGGAATCATCAAAGGTCGGGTCAATGAACAACTCCAACATGGCGCAGCCAGTGGTCTCGTCGGACCTGTTGCCGACGCTGCCGATCAATCGGTTCCGCACCGCTGACATCGATGAGCACGCCCGCAACATGGGGGGTTGGCAGGTCTGCTATGACCAGTTGACCCCCGGGCGTTTCGACGGTGAGTTGATCGAGTTCCGCTCGGACTGGATGCAACTGGTGCGCGACCGCTCTAATCAGGCCATGACCAAGCAAGGCATGGCCTGGGAGGGCGCCATCACCTTCAGCGTGCCGTTGAGTGCCGATGGACCGGTCTTTTGCTCCGGGCACCCGATTATCGAGCCCAGCCTGTTGGTCGCCCGTGGCCAAAACCTGCCCGAGCTGCGCACCCCCCAGCATCTGGATCTGCTCGGTGTCGCCATCGACGAGCAGGCGTTGGAACATGTGCTGGAGCGCCAAGGCAGTCGCTTTCGAATTACCGATCTTCCCAAGTGTTACCGTCTTGGCAATTCGACGCTGCCCGCCGAGCTTGCGGCGTTGTTCGATGAGCTTGAAGGGGGCGAGCAGGGGCGTGATTCGTTGCTGGGGTACGAGTCGATTCGCCGGGGCTTGCGGGACACGGTGATGTTGCACATATTGGAACTGGTGGCGCCGGACGAAGCGCCGCCGCTCAGCCCCACGGCGCGCAAACGCATGGTCGACCGCGCCCGGGAATATGCCTTGACCCATGTCGATGAGCCGCTGTCGATCCTCGACCTGTGCAACCACATCGGTGCCAGCCGACGCAAACTGCAGTATTGCTTCCAAGAGACCCTGGGCATCAATCCGGTGGCTTATCTGCGGGCGTTGCGCCTCAATGCGGTGCGCCGTGAGCTGCGCAATGGCGATCAGGTCCTGGGTGTGCAGGAGGTGGCGGCACGTTGGGGGTTCTGGCATTTGAGTCGGTTTTCCAGTGATTACCGGACCCTGTTTGGCGAAACCCCGTCACACACCTTGCGTCGCACGCATCTGTGCTGAAAACGGATAACGGCTGACTGGCCGGCTCCCTAGGATGACCCCGACACCACATGGTCGGAGGGGCATTCGATGTACCAAAACAAAAAAACAAACGTCTGGCACTGTACATGGCTAACCCTGGGGCTGATCGGTGCCTGCACCGCTGCCCATGGCACCGAAAACGGCGCGCCGACCACGGCGGTCGGGGTCTATGATTTCGGCGCGGGCATGATGCCGCCGGCCACGCCCTTTGGCACTGTCGGCCTGCGCACCGCGTTCTATTCGGCCAACGTGCAGAAGGATCGCCACGGCAAGTCCGTGGACAACAATTTCTCCCTGGATGTCTTGTCCATCGGCGTCGCCTACATGCGCATGACCGATTACACGGTGCTGGGCGCCAAGTATGGTTTCGGCGCCGTCGTGCCGTTTTTCCAGATGGACGCTTCGCTACAGGTGCAGACGCCTGTCGGTCCGCTGGACCTTGCGGCCGACCCGTTTCGCCTGGCTGATATCCAGGTATTACCGGTGATCCTGCAATGGACCCTGTCGCCGAACCTGTTCGTCAACGCCCAATTCCAGATCCAGGCCCCCACGGGCGACTACGACAAGGATCGCTTGATCTCGCCGGGTCTCAACCACTGGACCTTCTCGCCGATCCTCAACGCCACCTACATCTCCGACAGCGGCTTCGAGGTGTCTTCCAGCTTTGAAGCCGACATCAACACCCGCAACCACGCCACCGACTACAAGAATGGCGTCGAGTACCGTCACGAATTTGCCGTGGGCCAGCACGTCGGGCCATGGACCTTGGGCGTGGGCGGGTACTACTACCGCCAGTTCACTGATGACGACGCGCCGGGGCTGGAAACCGGCAATCGCGCCCGGGTGTTGGCGGTCGGGCCGGCGGTGAGCTACTTCAAACCCGGCATTCCACCGGTGTGGCTGCATGTCTACAAGGAGCTCGATGCGCGCAACCGCGCCGAGGGCTATACCGCGGCGCTGCGTATTTCCCACAGTTTCTAGAAGGGGCTCGTCATGAACCAATCAAGTTCCGTTTCAACGGCGGCCACCCCGTCGCGCCAGGCCAGTTGGCGCGAAGGCGCAGTACTGATGCTGGGCAGCAGCCTGACGATCATGGGTGCGGTGATGGTCACGCCGGTCCTGCCCCGGTTGGGTGCCGAATTCGGTCCCTTGGAACCGCGCGCCGATCTGTTGGTGCCGTTGGCGATCACCGGTCCCGCCCTGGCGATTGCCGTGTGCGCACCCTTGGCTGGCTGGTTGGCCGACCGGGTTGGACGCAAGGCGTTGCTGGTGATTGCCACGGTGCTCTACGCCTTGCTCGGTGCATTACCGGCCCTGCTCGATAACCTGCCTTCGATTGTCGGTGTGCGGCTGTTGTTCGGGTGCACGGAGGCGGCGGTGATGACCTGCTGCGCGACGCTGATCGCCGACTATTGGCAGGGCGAGGAGCGGTTGCGTTACGTCAACCGGCAGGTGGTGACCATCGGCCTGGTGGGGGCGCTGTTTTTCGTGGTGGGCGGTGTGCTCGGCGAGCACTCGTGGCGTGCGCCATTCCTGTTGTATCTGCTGCCACTGCTGCTGGTGCCGGCCATGATGAAAGTCCTCTGGGAACCGCCGGTGACGAAGCGGCAGAAGGTCGAGCAGCGCGTCGATGAGTCGGCTCCGGCCAAGGTCGCCGTGCTGCCACTGCTGGTCGGCTACCTGATGATTCTGGGCGGCATGGTCTTGACATTCATCATGCCTATCCAGGCGCCGACGCTGTTGGTCAGCTTGGGCATCACCTCCAGCACGCTGATCGGCCTGGCGGCGGGGCTGAGCCTGTTGGCGACCTTGGGCGGTTCGCTGATGTGGCCGTTGCTGCGCCGTCGCTTCGGCATCGCCGGTTGCAACGCATTGTTGCTCGGCTTGATGGGCCTGGGGCTGTGGTTGCTGATGCGCGGACAAAGCTACAACGCTGTGCTGGTGGCGGTGTTCATCCAGGGCCTGGGGGCCGGCCTGCTGGTGCCCAACGTGATGGCGCCGGTGATGAATGCCCTGACCGCCAGCACCCGGGGTCGGGGCTTGGGCGGGTTTACCTCGTGCCTGTACATCGGCCAGTTCGTCAGTCCGCTGGTGGTGGCGTTGGTGGTTGTCTTCGCCGGTGACCTGCGTCACGCCATCCAGTGGCTGGCCCTGGCCAGTTTTGCCTTGGCACTGCTCTGGATCGTTGCCGGCCTGCGCGCACGGGGCCAGGGGCAGGCGAGCACCGTCGGATCACATCAATCGTCGTGACATAAGGAATCTGAAACATGGGTATGCAAGACATCCACCATCTGATGGACAGTGAAGACGCCACGGCGCTGGCCGAGTGGGTCAGGCGTGGCGAGGTTCAGCCCGGCGAACTGCTGGAAACTGCCATCGAGCGTCTGGAGCGGGTCGAGCCGCAGCTCAATGCGGTGGCCGAGCGTTTGTACGATTCGGCTCGGGAGGCGGCGCGCACGCCACAGGTTGGCCAAGGCCTGCTGGCGGGTGTACCGACCTTGATCAAAGACCTGTTTTCGCCGGTCCACGGCGCGGCGATGACTAACGGCTCACGCGCGCTGGGCGACTGTCGTGCGGATTTTGAATCGGAAGTCGTGACGCGTCTGCGCCGTGCCGGGTGCCAAGTGATGGGCACCAGCACTTCGCCGGAGTTCGGCACCTCGTACTCCACCGAGTCCGCGCGCTTCGGCGCCACCCGCAACCCCTGGAGCAGCGAGCACAGCGCCGGTGGCTCCAGCGGTGGCGCGGCGGCACTGGTGGCGGCCCGGGTGGTGCCGTTCGCCCACGGTAACGACGGTGGCGGTTCATTGCGCGTGCCGGCGTCTTGCTGTGGCGTGTTCGGGTTCAAGCCCAGCCGTGGCCTTATGCCGTCGGGGCCGATAGTGGGCGAGGGCTGGGCGGGGATGGGCACGCCCCATGCGATTACCTTGTCGGTGCGCGACAGTGCGGCGCTGCTGGACGCCACCGCCGGGAGGGACCTGGGGGCGCCCTATGCCGCGCCGGTCCAGGCGTTGCCGTATGTGATGGCGGTGCAGGCTGATCCCAAGCCGTTGCGCATTGCCCTGGTCGAGCAACTCGAGCCTTGGCCTACGTCACCCCAGAGCCTTCAGGCGGTGGGCGAGGCCGCGCGGTTGTGCGAGTCCCTGGGGCACCGTGTCGAACCGGTGAGCCTGCCGGTGGGATTGCTGGAGTTTCTCGACCACGTGTTCACCATCATTGGCGCCAGCTCTCGTCACTATGTCGACCTGCTGGGCCAGATGCGTGGGTTTGCCGTGCAGGCCGAAGAGCTGGAGGTGCGCACCCGGATCATCTTGCGGGACAAGGGCAACGTCAGCGGCGCCCAATATGCCGCGGCGGTGGAATGGATTCATGCCCTCGGCCGGCAGTTGGCGGTGTTCATGCAGGATTACGACGTGATCCTGAGCCCAGTCCTGACCCGTGAACCGGTGCTGATTGGCGAGCTGGATCTGCAGGATGTGTGCATGAGCCTGGATCAATTGATCGAGCGCTACCACAGCTATTCGCCATTCACTGCACTGTTCAATGCCAGCGGCCAGCCGGCGATGTCAGTGCCGTTGTCCTGGAGCGCCAATGGCCTGCCGATGGGGGCGCACTTTGCCGGTCGCTTTGGCGAGGAAAACACTTTGCTGGCCCTGGCCGCCCAACTGGAACGCGCCCAGCCCTGGCGCGGCCGAGTTCCACTGGTCAACGCCTGCCGGCGGTGAAACTGTGGGAGCGGGCTTGCTCGCGAAGGCGGTATCAGGTTCAGCAACATGGTTGACTGAATGGTCCGCTTTCGTGAGCAAACCCGCTCCCACAAGCGGGATTTTTGCGGGTAGGGCTCTGGGGTTGTCACAGAGCCCTTGAAGGTCAGTAGCGGATCATCACCGACTTCAGTTCGGTGTAATCATCAATGAATGCACTGCCGAATTCACGGCCTATCCCTGAAGATTTACTGCCGCCAAAAGGCACCGCCGGGTCGAGCAGGGTGTGCATGTTCACCCAGACCGTGCCAGCTTCGATGGCGGGAACCATGCGCAGGGCTTTGCCCAGGTCGTTGGTCCAGAGACTGGCGCTCAGGCCGTAGGGAGTGTCGTTCATCAGCTCCAGCAGTTCCTCTTCACTGTCGTAAGGGAAGAACGTGGCGATCGGGCCGAAGGTTTCTTCGTTGAGCAGGCTGTCGTCGCGGCGATTGGCGAGGATGATGGTCGGCTCCACATAGCAACCCGGTCCATCGATCAGCTTGCCGCCGTGGACGATGGTGTTGTTCTGTGCGCGGGCCTTGGCGAAGAATTCCGCGAGTTTGCGCTGGTGCTGGCGGTTGGTCACCGGGCCGAATTCGGTGCGTTCGTCCAGGGGCGAGCCGATGGTGAGTTTGCTCAGGCGCTGGGCCAGTTTGTCCATGATCGACTCGATCTGCGAGCGATGGACAAAAAACCGTTCCGCTGCGGCACAGATCTGTCCCGAATGCAGAAAGCCTGCCTCGATGATGCCATTGACCGCCACCTCGGGATCGATATCACGCAGGAACCCCGCCGCATTCTTCCCGCCCAGTTCCAAGGTTGCACGGGTCAACCCGGCGCCCATGGCCGCTTGGCCCACCGCCAGGCCGGTGGGCACGGAACCGGTGAATGAGACCTTGTTGGTGCCCGGGTGTTCGATCAGCCCTTTGCCCACTTGGCCGCCGCCGGTCAACACATTCAGGGCACCGGCCGGAAGGCCGGCCTCGATGGCCAGTTCTGCGATGCGCAGGATGGTCAGCGGGGTGAACTCGCTGGGCTTGATGATGATGCTGCAACCGGTCACCAGGGCTGAGGCCAATTTCCAGATGGCGATCATGGTGGAAAAATTCCACGGTACGATACCGACCACCACTCCGACCGGTTCGCGCAAGGTGAATGCGGTATAGCGTTCGCCAGCGAAGGAGGGCAGTGATGGGGTGATCGTCTCGCCGTTGATCTTGGTCGCCCAGCCAGCGTAGTAGCGCAGGAAATGTGCGGCCTGGTCGACTTCGAAGGCCCGGGAGACGTGGATGATCTTCCCGGACTGGCAGGTCTCGATCTGCGCCAGCTCTTCGCGGTTGCGTTCCAGCAGGTCTGCCAACTTGAGCAGCACATGGCCGCGGACCGCGGGTGCCGTTTGGGACCACTGCTTGAAGCCGCGGCGGGACGACTCCACCGCCACATCAATGTCGCCGGAAGTGGCGTCGCTGACTTTGGCGATGACTTGGCCGTTGGCAGGATTGACGACGTCAAGTGTTTGACTGCTCTGGCTTTCGACGTAGCCACCGTCGATGAACAGGGCGTGATGTCTGCCGAGGAAGGCTTCGACCTGAGGCAGCAGGGCAATATCGCTCATGAGGGTTTCCTGATCACGAATAGGGAAAGCCCCGAGGGTAATCCCGGCAGGATCATCCAGCTTGACTGTGCCTGCCGCGCCGTATGTCTGTGGCTGCCAGCCTGGGTGGTTGGCAGCCAGGAGCAAGGCCTCGTGCAGGCAGGGACAAGCCAGCCAGGCCGGTTTGCGATCAGATCCGGGTTTCGACTTGATGGCATAGGGGCGGGCGATGTTTCTCCAGACCAACAAACAGAGACTGGCGTTGACTGCGCAGGTGCAACGCGTGCTGACCGGCGAAACGGAGGACACGCCGCAGCTCGACGCGTATCCGCAACTGCGCACCGTCCTTGAGCAGCATGCACGGCAGGTGGCGAGCGCGACTGCACATCTGCATCAGGTCGAAGCACAAGTGCAGGCGCAAACCCTGCAATGGCAGCATTGCGAGCGTGAGATGCACAGGTTTCGCCAGCAATTGGAGCAAGCCCTTGAGCGCGAGCAGGCGCTTGAAGTTCGTCTGGGCGAACACCGCCAGCAGCTACAGCAACAACGCCAGGATGCGCAGATCTGGGAGTTGCTGCAATCGACCTTGACTGAAGGCTGCTGGGATATCACGGTCGTCAACGGTGACCTCCAGCATCCGGCTAGTGGCATGCGCTTTTCCAGTCAGTTCCGTTCGCTGCTGGGGTATGGGCCGGATGACTTGCCCGATGGCTGGGATGCCCAGGTCGGCATCACCCACCCGGACGACTTGCCCAAGATCATGGCCATTTTCGATCAGGAAATCCTTGGCTCCCAGGGCAGCGGTGAATACGTCTTCGAATACCGGATGCGCCACAAGACCCGGGATTACATCTGGTGTCGTGAACGCGGTCGGGCGGTACGCGACTCGCATGGGCAACTGGTGCGGGTCATTGGTGCGGTGCGTGATATCAGCGATGAGCGCTCGGCCCAGTCCACCCATCAGCGCATGCTCGAACAGAACCAGGTGACCTACGCCCAGATTGCCACGGTGGTGGGGGTGATCAAGGGCATTGCCGACCAGACCAATCTGCTCGCCTTGAACGCCGCGATTGAAGCCGCCAGGGCCGGAGATGTCGGGCGCGGTTTCTCAGTCGTGGCCGATGAGGTGCGCAAGCTGGCGCAGAGCACCCGGCAGGCGACCCATCAGATCCAGACCATGTTGCATCAGCACAAACAGTAAGCCGAGCGGGAGCTGCCGTCGGGGCAGCTCCCGCCACGTTCAGAACGGAACCGCCACCACCAACTGGCTGTAGACGTTGGTGCCGTTGCCGGCAACCTGATTGCCACCGCTGTCCGCATCCTTCTCAGGCTTGTACAGGCCCACCAGCGGCGTGATGATCAGGTGTTCATTCACCGCCCATTCCACGTACAGGTCCAGCTCCTGCGCATCGAGGTTCAGCGCGTCACGGGCATGCAGGGTCTGGTAGTCGAAGAACAGTGCGCCAATGGTCACGGTTTCTGCCGGCTTGAGCTTGAGGCCCACGTGCTGGACGGCGGTATTGCTATTGAACGGGCCGGCATAGTTGCCCGCCACTTCCCCCTGGAACCAGGTGCCATAACCGCGGTTCTGTCCGTTGAACATCGAGTCCCAGCCTTTGGAATAGCGGCTGTAGCGATAGGTCAGGTCCGGTGTCCAGGGCAAGTCGGCGAAGGTGTAGCCGGCTTCGCCGTACCAGGCTTTCTCCGGGCCCGCGTCCTTGTCCTGCCAGGCGTACTCGAAGGCGAAGTGGGCGTTTTCGATGCCAGCATTGCCGGCGCCGCGCAGGCTGTAGATGTCCATGCCTTCGCGCTGTTTCTGGAAGTCGCTGGCGTAGCGGTCATCGACATCGGTGCCATGGATATAGGTCAGCCCCAGGGTGCCAGGCGCGGCGGTATATTCCAGGGTGCTCGCGGCCATCTCGGTGTTGGCTTGGGCGCGGTTGTCGGACTTGATCCACATCAGGCTGCCATGCACGCCTTCCTTGCCGCCCAGGCGCACGACAGCGGTTTCGTCGAAGGCATGCCGGGCCGCCAGGTAATAGGCGCCGCCACGGTTGAGCTCGCCATCGGCCACGCCTTTGCCCAGGTTCAGGCCATCGTCGTTGATGATGAAACCGTCTCCCAGGGTGATCACTTGGCGGCCGTAGGACAGGTCGACACCGTCTTTGCCCAATGCCGGGAACAGGTCCCCCGAACGCCAGCCGGCAAAGGCTTCATCGAACTTGGTGGTGCGTTCGGAGCCGTCGCTCAAGCCGGCTGCATCGCCATCGCCCCAAGTGCCGGAGCTGACCAGGTTGGCCGTCCCGTAGAAACTGCCCAGGTTGCCGAGTGTCTGGTCGATACTCAGGCCATACTTAATGAAGCCTTCGCGCCAGCTTGAACCACCGGTGGTGCCGTCGTAGTTCTTGCGGCTGTTGAACAGCCCGTAGACCGCCAGGAAGTTGCCGGTGACGGTGGTGTCTTCGTCGGAATAAAGCTCATAAGCCTGGGCCGGTGAATCGGCGACCAGCAGGGCGATGCCCAAGCCGATGGCATTGCGCAGCAAAGGTGTACGGCGTGTGTGTCCCATGGTGGGATTCCCCAGTGCGATTGGACAGTAGAGCGCGCATTAAGGGGAGAGGTACCCAGGGAAGTCTTTCACCTGCCTGCCATGGAGTTGATCTAGGCCGCCAGCGCGGCGGTGTTGGCAGGCAGCAACAAAACCGGCGGCAGACATGGGCAAGACGCCCGGCGCGGTGCGGCGCAGAGTAAGGCTGCACGCAACGCCGTTTCGATCAGGGACTGGTTGGGGAAGGCATGATCGCCGGTTCCTGGACGGCTGTGGCATCCATACTAAAAATCCGCTTTCGAGGACCTTGCACCATGTCGATCAATGACAGGCTCACCGAGCACTTGAACCGGGGTTCGGTGGGCTTTCCCACCGCGTTGGCCAGCACCATTGGCTTGATCATGGCAAGTCCCGTGATTCTCACCGCGACCATGGGCTTTGGCATTGGCGGCAGCGCCTTTGCCGTGGCGATGCTGATCGCCGTGGTAATGATGCTGGCCCAGGCGACGACGTTTGCCGAGGCGGCGTCGATTCTCCCGACCACCGGCTCGGTCTATGACTATATCAACTGTGGCATGGGACGTTTCTTCGCGATTACGGGCACCTTGTCGGCCTATCTGATTGTCCATGTGTTCGCCGGCACCGCCGAGACCATCCTGGCCGGTGTCATGGCCCTGGTGAACTTCGAACACCTCAACACATTGGCCGAATCGGCAGGTGGCTCCTGGTTGCTGGGCGTGGGGTTCGTGGTGGTCTTTGGCGTGCTCAACGCGTTCGGCGTCAGCGCCTTTGGCCGGGCCGAAATCATCCTGACGTTCGGCATGTGGACCACCCTGATGGTGTTTGGCGTGCTGGGCCTGATCGCCGCTCCGGCAGTGGAGTTGGAGGGCTGGTTCGGCGCGTCCGTGGTGGGCACCGATATGGTCACGGTGCTGTCGCTGGTGGGCATGGCCATGTTCATGTTTGTCGGCTGCGAATTCGTCACGCCGCTGGCACCGGACCTGCGCCAGTCCGCCCGGACCATGCCCCGGGCCATGATGTTGGGCTTGTTCAGCGTCGCCACCTGCATGTTCATCTACGGTGCGGCGATGAAGCGCCAAGTGGAAAACGTGCTGCTCGATGCCACCAGCGGCGTGCATCTGCTGGACACCCCCATGGCGATTCCACGCTTCGCCGAACAGGTCATGGGCGATATCGGCCCGATGTGGCTGGGCATTGGCTTTCTGTTTGCCGGTGCGGCGACCATCAACACCCTGATGGCCGGCGTACCGCGGATTCTCTACGGCATGGCGGTGGACGGTGCGTTGCCGAAAATCTTCACCTATCTGCACCCGCGCTTCAAGACGCCGTTACTGTGCATCCTGGTGGCGATGCTGATTCCGTGCCTGCACGCGTGGTGGCTGGGCGGCAATACCGACAACATCATGCACCTGGTGCTGGCCGCGGTGTGCGCCTGGAGTTTTGCCTACCTGCTGGTGACCGTGTCGGTGGTCAGCCTGCGGATTCGTCGCCCCGATCTGCCGCGGGCCTATCGCTCGCCGTGGTTCCCGTTGCCACAGATCCTGTCCAGTGTCGGCATTATGCTGGGCATGTGGTTCATCACGCCGCCCGGCATGAACCCGGCAGACATCTACGTGCCCTTCGCGGTGATGCTCGGTGGCACGGCAGCGTACGCCTTGTTCTGGACCCTGGTGGTACAGAAGGTCAATCCATTCAAGCCAGCGTCGGTAGAAGACGTGTTGGCCAAGGAGTTCTCCCATGAGCCAGGGCAACCTGCGGGCGAGTTTGTCGACCCTGCTGCAAAAACTGTCTGAGTTGTTCAGCGCCCAGCGCACCCCGGCCGGGTATCGGCCCGGGGTGACCCTGGAACACCTGCGGCGCAACCTGGCGCTGGCGCAATTCGAGGTGACGGGCCTGACTACGGCGACGGCAGCCACCGACGATGGCAGCTTGCAGTTGGAGATCGTCGAACGCACCGAGTCGCAGTTGTTGATGCACCTGGTGATGACCGAGTTCGTCCTGCGCGTGCCTGCCTCTCGAGAGGGCACGGCGCGCCTGGAGCTGCACCACGGCGGGGCTGTTCGGCGCAGTGGTATTCGCTGCCGGCAGCGGGATGGGCGCAGTGACCTGGCGGACCGGTTGCAGGCGGCGGTGGAGCAGGATCTTGTGCTGTATCAGGCCCTCATGCCCCTGGATTTCAAACGGCTGCGCATCGATTTGCAGGGACGCCAGTGGTGCGTGCGCCTGGAACACATGGGCGGTAGCGAAGTGGTCAATCGCATGCCGGCCTTTCGTCGGTATATCCCGTTGAGCCGCGAGCAGCGCTGCGTCTTGCTGGCAACCTTGAGCGGTCTGCAGCGGGTACTGGCAACGCTCTGATTCTGTTGTGCTGCCCTGGCATCATTCCTGCTACTGCTCTGGTGATCAGGTACTTGTTGCGTGCATATAGATAACATGTTAACTATTGCCGCACAAAAACAATAAGCCACTGCGGAGAATGCCATGAGCATGCAACAGGTTGGGCAGGACGGTCTGGATATCTGGAACCGGGATCTGCGGGCGACTTGCGGCCACTTCGATACCGAGCTGGCCTTCAATCGTTCCCTGTTTATTGGTGAAGTGTCGAATTTCCATCGGGGTGGCCTTGCCCTCGCGAACCTGCGCACCAACGCCGGTAGCATCAAGCGTCACCTACCCAACGCGGATCACGACGATGACCAGGATTGCTTCCTGGTCAGCCAGCGCAGCGGCTACTGCCGCATTACCCAGAACGGCTTGAGCATTCAGCTGGCACCCGGTGAACTGCTGCTGATGGATTCCGTGGGGGCGCTTGAGATCAGCCCGTTCGGCCTGATCGAGCACGCGGTGCTGTCCTTGTCTCGCCAGGACGTGTCGCGACAACTGGGCGGGGAGACCAAGACTTTCGGCAAGGTTTCGTCCAGCAAGGCGTGTGGGCGGATGCTGCATGTCTTGATGGACCAGCTGTGCAGGGACACACCCGACGGCGAGGGCGCCGCGGGCGAGGGTGAAGCGTTGCAGAGTGCCTTCGTTTCGCTGTTGGGCTCGGCCTTGGAGCACAGTAGCGATGCCCGTGATGAGGGGGTTGCGTTGCAGGGCAGCCATCTGCGCAGCTATGTACAGAAGGTCATCGACGAGTCACTGACCCAGCCCGGCCTCAGCCCGGTGGGCCTGGCCAATCGACTGAATATTTCGGTGCGGCATCTGTATCGATTGTTCGAAGAGCAGGATGACAGCGTTTGCCGCTATATCCAGCGGGCCCGGCTCAAGCGCAGCGCTGATGACCTGACCAATCCGTTCCTGCGGGACGAGTCCATTACCTCGATTGCCTACAAATGGGGCTTTACCGATTCGGCGCATTTCAGCCGTTCGTTCAAGAAGCAGTTCGAGCTGTCGCCCAAGGAGTTTCGTTCCAGCCGTTTGCAGGAGGGGCAAGGGATGGCTTGAATGAGGTCGTCGTTGACTGGATGATCGCTATCGCGAGCAAGCCCGCTCCCACAAAGGGATTTGTGATGAACATGATTTTTGTGGGTGACACTGGAAAGTGTGGGAGCGAGCTTGCTCGCGATGACGGTGGTCCATCCACCCTCACCGCAAGCTGACTCCCCCCACTCAGGCTCAAACCTCCGGCAACGTCGACCCCCCATCGACCACCAAAGTCTGCCCGGTCACATAACTGGCCAGGCTCGATGCCAGGTACAGCATGGCGCCGGCGATGTCACTCGGTTGGCCCAATCGACCCAGCGGCACCCGGCGGGCAATGTCCTGGTTGACTTCATCGTCGCCCAGGTTGGCCATGGCCGGTGTCGCGATCATGCCCGGCTCGACCCCATTAACGCGGACATTCTCGGCCGCCAGTTCCAGCGCGGCATTGCGAATGAAACCATTGACCCCGGCCTTGGAGGCCGCGTAGTGGCTGAGCCCTGGATACGCCACCCGCGGGCCGGTGACCGAGGAGGTCACCAGCACGCAGCCTTGGCCCTGGCATCGGAACATCGGCAACGCGGCCTGGGTCAGCCAGAACAGCGCCGACAGGTTCACCGCCAGCGTACGCTCGAGCATCGACGGGGTGATCTCGGCGAACGGTGTCAGCGGAAAATACCCGGCGTTGTGGATCAGGATATCCAGCCTCCCCAAGCGCTGCTCCAGCTCGGCCATCATCCCGAAGACCGCCGTTGCGTCGGCCAGGTCAACCCCCACCGCTTGTACCTGACAGCCCTCGGCGGTCAATTCGTCGGCCACCGCTTCGGCGCGCGCCAGGCCAAGGTCGGCGATGACCACGCGAGCCCCACGCAGGGCAAACGCTTCAACGATGGCCCGGCCAATGCCCTGGGCGCCGCCCGTGACCAATACGGTCTGGCCGCTGAAATCCAGATCCTCAGACATCGCTGGCCTCCATCCGGCTGAAGGCCAGTGTCGGTACATCGACAATGCTGGAGCCGCCATCGGCCACCAGCGTCGCCCCGGTGATGATCGACGCATCAGGGGAGGCCAGGAAACGGCAGACGTTGGCGATTTCCTCCGCACTGGCCGGCCTGCGCAACGGCACGTCGGCGCAGACCCGGTCATACGCCTGTTGCAACGTTTCGCCATGGAACTGCATCAGTGCCTGCATTTCTTCATCGGCCATGGGGGTGCGGACCCAACCTGGGCAGACTGCATTGACCCGTACGCCGTGAGGCCCGTAATCCCTTGCCAGGGAGCGGTTGAGGCCCAACAGCGCATGCTTGGCGGTGGTGTAGCCGCACACGTGGGAGCCTGCCGCCAACGAAGCGATGGAGGCAATCAGCACAATGTTGCCGGCGCTTTCCTGCAGCAGTGGCAGGCACGCCCGGGCGCTGTAGAAGGCGCTGTCGAGGTTGCTGCGCAGGGCCGCTTCCCAGGCCGATGGCTGAGTCTCGGTGGCGCTGCCCATGCCCAAACCACCGGCACAGGCGAGCAGCACGTCGAGTCGGCCATGACGCGTGCGAATCTGCTCGACGAAGCCGTCCCAGGTGTCTGGACAGGCCGCGTCCCCCACCAGCACCAGGCCGCCGATGTCTTCGGCGAGTGCTTCCAGGGGCTCGCGACGGCGGCCGATCAGCACCAGGTTGGCGCCTTCGGCGGCATACAGGCGGGCGCAGGCGGCGCCGATGCCGGTACCGGCACCGGTGATCACCACGGTACGTGATTCAGGCATCGGGATACTCCGTCTGATTGAGTACCTGGCAGTAGGAACTGACCGGGAAATTGGAGAACTCATCGAACGACGCACCGGCGTAGCCGAAGATCTTGCCGTCGCTGCGGTGCTGTTGCAGGTCGATCAGCACCAGGCCCAGGGTCGGGATGATTTTTTCCCGCCAGACGAACAGGTACAACTGATCGGCGATCTTGTAGGTGTCGCAGCGATCGGTGTCGCACAGGCCTTGTTCAACGCCCTTGAGGCACTGCCAGGAGTAGAACTGGTCGTTGAGGTAAATGTGTTCGTAGACCTCGCTCGGGCTGTAGCGATACAAGTTGCGCAGCCCCACCAATTCGGTAGTCGGTGTGTGCGGGCACAGGCCAGGCTGCCAGGGACGATCGAGGCTGCCGTGCAGGAACTGCGCTTGAACCAAGGTCAGGGGCTTGCCGGCCAGCGCCCGGCTGTAGAGGCCTTCGCCGGTTTCTTGCTGGCTCGGCATGCGGCCGATCACGGCGGTGAAGGCGGCGTTGGCGGTATCGAGCACCAGGCTTACCGACAGCGTCAGCTCGCCTTCGCGCTTGATGAAGTCCACCAGGTACAGGCCCGGGCGTACGGATGTGGCCCGGTAGGTCGCGCTGCCGTTGGAGTGCCCATCGACGGCGTTCCAGGACACGGTGTCCTGCTCGAAGCGATGCTCGATCTGCCAACCATTGGCGAAATGCAGGGTGAAGGTCTTGCTGTCCAGGTCGGCCAGGTTTGGCAGGATGAAAGCTCCGGGGGCAAAGCCATCGGCCAGGGCGCCGACGGTGATCCAGTCTGAAGATGTGCTCATTACAAGGCTCCGGTGGTTGAATTAGCCACTCGGATCATGCGGTGCCGGGTAACGGCGGCCTATCAACCAAATGGTTGATCAGAGGAACAGTGCGCTGACCAACTCGGTACGGCTGCTCACGCCTACCTTGCGAAACAGGTGGATCAGGTGAGTCTTGATGGTCGGCAAGCCCACCTCCAACTCCCGGGCCAATTGCTTGTTGCTGACGCCTTGGCGCAGCAGCCAGGCAATCTGGCGCTCCTTGGGCGTCAAGTCGCCCAGTGGGTCCTCATGGCTGGGCAAATGGGCCGCGGCCAGTTGCAGCAAGGCCTGCAACGCGCTGAGTTGGCTCAACTGCTGGCTGGTGAAGACACCTTGCTCGGCAGTGCGCAACAACGAAATCGCGGCTTGAGGCTGACCGTCCCGATGGGCGAAGACTTCCACCACATCGACCACGCCGTAGCGCTGCAGGAAGTCGTGATAACGATGGTTGTCACGCAGCGGTTGGCGGGTCATCGCCAGGCTCAACGGCACCACGGCCAACTCGCTGGACACGCAGTGGCGCGGGTGCAGCGGATCAAATTGGCGATAGTTGTCCAGATAGTCGCGGTGCATCTCGCCGCTCATCTTGTGCAGACTGAAGTCGTGGACCTGCAGTTGCCGATCAACGCAGTAGAACGCCGCCCGGCTGACGGGAACGAGCTGGGTAAATGCGTGCAGGCACTGGCCGGCGATGTCCTGGGTGGGGATGAGGTTCATGGTCGCACCTTCGCCGAGAGGGCTGCCGGTTGGGCCGGCAGCCAAGTCCGATCAGGCTACCGCGAAGTAGTGTTTGACGAAACTCTCACTGACCACTTCCCACAGCACTGGCGTGCCCTTGGTCACGAACCAGCTGTCGCCGGCCTTGTAGCGGGTGCTCTGGCCGGTGGCCTCGTCGGTGAGCACCACTTCACCGGTGACCACGGTGGCGTGTTCGGCGAAGGGATAGACCATCCGGAACTTGCCTTGGGTGGTACCGAAGTAGGCGCTGCTGACGGGGTCGGTTGGTGCGCCGAAGGTCATCTTGCCGAAGGCTTTGACTTCGCCTTCGAGAATCTGCGAACCGAGATCGGCGACGGTGCCCCAGGCGTCCAGGTCGGACAGCTGGATGTCTTTTTTGACGGTGATAAGGGGCATGGCAGTGACTCCTGATGATTAAAAAATAGCGAAGTTGGAAGGGGTTCTTGTGGCGAGGGGATTTATCCCCGCTGGGCGCGCAGCGACCCCTGAAAAAACCTGCATCTGCGCTGCTTATGGGGCTGCTTCGCAGCCAGCGGGGATAAATCCCCTCGCCACAGGGTGTATGTTCAGCCACACATCTCAGCGACGGCCGTTCCAGTAGCCCGACAGCTGGTGCCAGGACTTGCCAGCGGTCAGCAGCAATGGACGAATGGCGTCTTTGCCGATGATGGTCGGGCGATGGATCGAGCTGACCAGGTCGTAGCGCGCCGAGCCTTCGCTCATGCCTTCGGCCAGCACCTTGCAGATGATGTGGCTCGGCGTGACGCCAAAGCCTGAGTAACCCTGGACGAAAAACGCGTTGCTGCGCCCGGGCAGGGTGCCGATCTGCGGGAACAGGTTCGGGCTGCACGCCATCGGGCCACCCCAGGCCAGGTCGATCTTCACGTCCTTGAGGTACGGGAAGATCTTCAGCATCAGGCGCCGGTTCCAGGCCTTGAGATCCTGGGGGATGTGCTCCACCAACGGCGTGGCGGCACCGAACAGCAGGCGGTTTTCGTTGGTGACGCGGTAGTAGTCGATCACCGGGCGAATGTCACTGTAGGCACCGCGAATCGGGCTGATGCGCTGGATCAGTTCGTCCGACAACGGCTCGGTCATCATCTGGAAGGCGTAGGTGTTGATGGTCGAGCGGTGCAGCTCCGGTTCCAGCTTGTTGAGGAAACTGTCGCAGGCCCAGAGCAGCTTGCTGGCCCTGACCGAGCCACGCCCGGTACGCACGGTGATGCGCTCGCCATAACTGACTTCCAGCGCCGGGCTGTTCTCGAAAATCCGTACGCCGTGGCTGACCAGGGCCTTGGCCTCACCCAATAACAGGTTCAGTGAGTGCACATGCCCGCCGCCCATGTGCAGCAAGGCGCTGCCGTAGGCCTTGGAACCGATGATCTGCTGCACCTCGGAGCCGCCGAGAAACCGGATCTCGTGTTTGCTATTGACTGACTTGAAGTCTTTTTCCCAGGCCCGCAGGGTTTTCTCCTGGCGCGCGTTGAAGCCCATGTAGCCGTAGCCGTGGCAGAAGTCGGCATCGATGGCGTACTTGGCGATACGGTCCTTGATGATGTCGGCGCCCAGGTCGCTGATCTCGAAGATCTGGCGCAGGCCGTCTTCACCCACGTCCTTCTTGATCTTTTCCAGGTCATGACCGATGCCGGCCATAATCTGCCCGCCATTGCGCCCAGTGCCGCCGAACCCCAGGTAACGCGCCTCCAGCACCACGATGTTGGTGATGCCTTTTTCGGCGAGCTCCAGCGCGGTATTGATCCCGGAGAAACCGCCGCCAATGACCACAACATCGGCGTCCACGTCCTGTTCCAACGTGGGGAAGCTGAGGTTGTATTTCTTGGTGGCCGTGTAATAGGTGGGCGTTTCGATATTGATCATGACGCAACCTGACAAAGTGAAAGGAAACTCCGTTGCAACGCCATCGCAAGGCATTGCAGGGGATGGCCCTATTAAGAGCCTTGGCAGGGCGCTTGTCTTGATCATCCGTGCCGGGGGATTTGACCGAGCGCGCCATGGCGCCGAAAGCTGCCCCATGAAAAGTACAATCTTGGATCTGGAAGGTGCATTTTTCACCCGCCTGTGATTGGCCATACTGGACCGGCCTTAATCACTGATCCCGCTGTTTGTGCAATCTCAGGTTGCCGGGCAGAGACGGGATTGGCAGATGCCAATAATAAAAGAGCCTGTCCATGAAAAAGCCAAACCCGCTGCTCGAAGACCTCAAGCCCCTCCTGCCGGTCATTGCCGCCAATGCCTTCCAGGCGGAGAAAGACCGTAGCGTCCCTGCCGAGAATATCGCCTTGCTCAAAAGCATCGGCATGCACCGGGCCTTCCAGCCGAAACCCTACGGTGGCCTGGAGATTTCCCTGCCGCAGTTCGCCGACTGCATCGCGCTGCTGGCCGGTGCCTGCGCCAGCACGGCCTGGGCCATGAGCCTGTTGTGCACCCACAGCCATCAGTTGGCAATGTTCCCGGCCAGGGCCCAGCAGGAAATCTGGGGCGATGATCCCGATGCCACTGCCAGCAGCAGTATCGCGCCGTTTGGCCGCACCGAGGAAGTCGAGGGCGGTGTGACGTTCAGCGGTGAAATGGGCTGGAGCAGCGGCTGCGATCATGCCGAATGGGCGATCGTTGGGTTTCGCCGTAAAAACGCCGAAGGCGCCCAGGACTATTGCTTTGCGGTGCTGCCGCGTAGCGACTATGAGATTCGCGATGACTGGTTCGCGGTGGGCATGCGCGGCAGTGGCAGCAAGACGTTGATCATCGACAACGCTTTCGTGCCGGAATACCGGATCCAGAAAGCCAAGGACATGATGGAGGGCAAGTCCGGCGGATTCGGCCTGTACCCCGATAGCAAGATTTTCTACTCGCCATACCGCCCTTACTTCGCCAGTGGTTTTTCCACGGTCAGCCTGGGCGTGGCCGAACGCATGCTGGAGGTTTTTCGCGAGAAGACCCGCAACCGCGTGCGGGCCTACACCGGTGCGGCAGTCGGTGCCGCTACCCCAGCGTTGATGCGTCTGGCCGAGTCGACTCATCAGGTGGCCGCGGCCCGTGCCTTTCTGGAGAAAACCTGGCAGGAGCACGCCGAATACGGTGAGCGCCACGAATACCCCAGCCGGGAAACCCTGGCGTTCTGGCGGACCAACCAGGGCTATGCCACCAAAATGTGCATACAGGCCGTCGACCGCTTGATGGAGGCGGCTGGCGGCGGTGCCTGGTTCGAAAGCAACGAGTTGCAACGGCTGTTCCGCGACGCCCACCTGACCGGCGCCCATGCCTATACCGACTACGACGTTTGTGCGCAGATTCTCGGTCGTGAGTTGATGGGCCTTGAGCCTGATCCTTCCATGGTTTGACCGCCTGTTCGTTGAACCCTAGAACAATAATCGAGGCCGTCCCTTGAGGCGGCCGGGAGTCTTGCATGTCCAGTCTTTGTGATACCGCTTTCGATACCCGCGCGTTCCGCCGGGCCCTGGGTAACTTCGCCACTGGCGTGACCGTGGTCACCGCTGCCACTGAAGATGGCCGCAAGGTCGGTGTGACGGCCAACAGTTTCAATTCGGTGTCCCTGGACCCGCCATTGATCTTGTGGAGCATCGACAAGCGTTCGAGCAGCCATGGTGTGTTCGAAGCCGCCAGCCATTTTGCGGTGAACGTGCTGGCCGCCGACCAGATCGACCTGTCGAACAACTTCGCACGACCCAAGGAGGACCGCTTCGCCGAAATCGAATTCGAAACCGGCGAAGGCGGCGCCCCGGTGTTTGTCGATTGCTCGGCGCGTTTTCACTGTGAAAAATTCCAACAGGTCGATGGCGGCGATCACTGGATCATGATCGGCAAGGTCGTGGCGTTTGATGATTTTGGACGCTCTCCATTGCTCTATCACCAGGGCGCCTACTCGATGGTGCTGCCCCACACTCGCATGACCAGACGGGAAGAGGGCCAGTCCCCCAGCAGTCACTTCCAGGGGCGCTTGAGCCACAACCTGTATTACCTGATGACTCAGGCGCTGCGGGCTTACCAGGCCAGCTACCAGCCGCGTCAGTTGTCCACTGGCTTGCGCACCAGCGAAGCCCGGATGCTGATGGTGCTGGAGAACGACGCCGGGCTGAACCTGTGCGACTTGCAGCGGGAAGTGGCGATGCCGGCGCGCGAGATCGAAGAAGCCGTGGCCAACCTCAAGCGCAAGGGCCTGGTGACCGATGAAGGCGAACGGGTACGCCTGACCGCCAAGGGCATCGATGAGACCGAAGGGCTCTGGGCCATCGCCAAGGAACAGCAGGACAAGGTGTTCGGCCAGTTCGGCGAGGCCCAGGTGGAGCATTTCAAAGCAGTGCTCAAGGGTGTGATCAAGGGCGCTTGAGCTGAAACATGCATCAAGGCTTGGCACCAACCCCTGTGGCGAGGGAGCTTGCTCCCGCTGGGCCGCGAAGCGGCCCCAACACTCCAAG
>NZ_JBAMDJ010000027.1:0-92970 GCF_036961705.1 Pseudomonas sp. 3JA | reverse complement strand
GGAGCGTCCCTGGCGGCATTCCCACGCAGAGCGTAGGAACGATCGTGACAGACCTGGCACAGATCTCGCTTAAGTCATCCCACAGGTAACCAACGGCGGTTGCCCCACCTACGACAAAGACGTCGCACACCCTCCTTGCCTTTCTGGCAATCCGGGTTGCGGCGTTTTTTTGTTTTGGCCCTTCGGGGCCGGTGGTGCGACCACAGACGGCGCACTGCTCAAAGCACTGACTCATTTCTCGAGACTTTTACAGCTGAGGTGCGCGATGAATTCAAGCTTCTGGAAATCCGGCCATACCCCGACACTGTTCGCGGCCTTCCTCTACTTCGACCTGAGCTTCATGGTCTGGTACCTGCTCGGTCCACTGGCGGTACAGATCTCTGCCGACCTGCACCTGACCACCCAGCAACGCGGCCTGATGGTCGCGACGCCGATCCTGGCTGGCGCCGTACTGCGGTTGTTCATGGGCCTGCTGGCCGATCGGATTTCGCCGAAGACTGCTGGCATGGTGGGCCAGGTGATTGTGATCGGTGCGCTGTTCTGCGCCTGGAAACTGGGCATCCACAGCTACGAGCAAGCGTTGTTGCTAGGCCTGTTCCTGGGCGTGGCCGGCGCATCGTTCGCGGTGGCCCTGCCGCTGGCGTCCCAGTGGTATCCACCACAGCATCAGGGCAAGGCCATGGGTATTGCCGGTGCCGGTAACTCGGGCACCGTACTGGCGGCGTTGATCGCCCCGGTGATGGCGGTGGCATTCGGCTGGAGCAACGTGTTCGGCTTCGCGCTGATCCCGCTGGTGCTGACCCTGGTGCTCTTCGCCTGGCTGGCCAAGAACGCTCCCGAGCGGCCGAAAGCCAAATCCATGGCCGACTACCTCAAGGCCTTGGGCGACCGTGACAGCTGGTGGTTCATGTTCTTCTACAGCGTGACCTTCGGTGGTTTCATTGGCCTGGCCAGCGCCCTGCCCGGCTACTTCAACGACCAATATGGCCTGAGCCCGGTCACCGCTGGCTACTACACCGCCGCCTGCGTCTTCGGTGGCAGCCTGATGCGTCCATTGGGCGGCGCCCTGGCGGACCGTTTCGGCGGCATCCGCACCTTGCTGGGCATGTACACCGTCGCGGCCGTCTGCATCGCCGCAGTGGGTTTCAACCTGCCGAGTTCCTACGCGGCCCTGGCCCTGTTCGTTTGCACCATGCTCGGTCTCGGTGCAGGCAACGGCGCGGTGTTCCAACTGGTGCCACAACGCTTCCGTCGCGAAATCGGTGTGATGACCGGGCTGATCGGCATGGCCGGCGGCATCGGCGGCTTCGCCCTGGCGGCGGGCATGGGCGCGATCAAGCAGAGCACCGGCAGCTATCAACTGGCACTGTGGTTGTTCGCCAGCCTCGGTGTCCTGGCCTGGTTCGGCCTGCACGGCGTCAAGCGTCGCTGGAGAACCACTTGGGGTTCGGCCGCCGTCACCGCGGCTCGGGTATAAATAACCCCCATGAGCCTGCAACTGAGTTTCGCCGAAGCCAGTGCCATCGGCCCGCGGGAGGAAAACCAGGACGCCCTGCGCCTGGTCACCCCCGCCCCGGCCCTGGCCGCCAGCAAGGGATACCTGTTCGCCATCGCCGACGGCGTGAGCCAATGCGCCGATGGCGGGCTGGCCGCCCGTTCGACCTTGCAGGCCCTGGCCCTGGATTACTACTCCACGCCACAGACCTGGGGCGTGGCCCAGGCATTGGACCGGTTGCTGTTGGCGCAGAATCGCTGGCTGCAAGCCAACGGTGGCGGACAGCCGCTGCTCACCACCGTCAGCGCCCTGGTCCTGCGGGGCCGGCGCTTCACCTTGGCCCACGTCGGCGATTGCCGGGTCTACCGCTGGCACGCCGATCATCTGCAACGGGTCAGCGAAGACCACGTCTGGGAACAACAGGGCATGCAGCATGTGCTCAAGCGTGCCCTGGGCCTGGACCAACACCTGATCCTCGACTTTCTTGACGGCGAACTGCGCATCGACGAAACCTTCGTATTGCTCAGTGATGGCGTCTGGGCGGTGCTGGGCGACACGGCCATTGCCGGCATTCTTCGGGATCAACCGGACCTGGACGTCGCCGCCCAGACCCTGGTCAACGCCGCGCACCTGGCCGGCAGCCAGGACAACGCCAGCGCCTTGCTGGTGCGAGTCGACGCGGTGGGCGAAGCGAGCATCGGCGATGCGCTGATCCAGTTGCAGCAATGGCCCCTGCCGCCTGCGCTGAAACCGGGCCAGGTGTTCGAGGGCTGGCAGATCGAAAGCCTGCTCGGCCAGAGCCAGCAATCGTTGCTCTACCGGGTACACGATGGTCAGGGCCAACCTTGGCTACTGAAAACCCTGCCCGCGCAGCTACGGGACGATAGCCGCGCGGGGCAGGCGTTGCTCTCGGAAGAGTGGTTTCTCAAGCGCGTCGCCGGGCGGCAGTTTCCCGAGGTCCATGGCGTTCCCCAGCGTCAGCATTTGTACTACGTGATGCGTGAATATCCGGGCGCGACCCTCGCCGAGCTGTTCAACCAGGGTGGGCCACTGCCTCTGGCCCAGTGGCTGGACCTGGCGCAGCGGCTGGTACGGGCAGTAGGCCTGTTGCATCGAAGGCAGATCTACCACCGCGACATCAAGCCGGAAAACCTGCACCTGGGGGATGACGGGGAATTGCGTTTGCTGGATTTCGGCCTGGCGTACTGCCCGGGCCTGTCCGAGGACCAGGCCAACGTCTTGCCCGGCACCCCCAGCTACATCGCCCCGGAAGCCTTCGGCGGCGCCGCACCGACGGCGCAACAGGACTTGTACTCGGTCGGCGTGACCTTGTACTTCCTGCTGACCGGGCATTATCCCTACGGCGAAATCGAAGCCTTCCAACGCCCGCGCTTTGGCGTACCGGTCAGTGCCAGTCGCTATCGACCGGACTTGGCCGAATGGCTCGGGCAAAGCCTGGAACGCGCCGTCGCCGCAGACCCGGAGCAACGCTTTGAAACCGCCGAAGAGTGGTTGTTGCTGCTGGAGCAGGGTGAACGCCGCAGCTTGAACGTAAGGCCCCGGCCACTGCTGGAGCGCGAGCCGCTGAAGGTCTGGCGGACCTTGGCGCTGGCGTCCCTGGTGGTGAACATTGTGCTGCTGTTTTTGGTGTTTCACTCATAACAACCGTGGCGAGGGAGCTTGCTCCCGCTGGGGCGCGCAGCGGCCCTAGAACCCGGCGACACGGTGGATCAGGTTGATTGAGCGAGCTTGAGAGGGGGGGCTGCTGCGCAGCCCAGCGGGAGCAAGCTCCCTCGCCACATAAAATGCCTCGTCGCTCGACAACGCTCCATTACCGGGCAACACGCTTTGATTCAGTGCAATAAATCCCTCCCCAATCCGCTCAACCAACCCGCAGCTCAATAAATCCGCACCTTCAAGCCACTTGGCACAACCACTGCATAACCTCTCTCACCATACATAAAGCAACGCCTCCAACGATGAAGGCGGTGCTTCCCGAGAGAACGGGACCAGGACAAAGGCGTCCTCGCTAGCTTGCTAGCGGGACGCCTTTTTTTGTTTTCGTAAAAATTGCCGAGCCAGTCCGATCACCGTGATAAAGCGGACCTGAGCTTGCGGAGAACCCTGATGAAAAAACTCAAACTGGTAATGATCGGCAACGGCATGGCCGGGGTTCGAACCCTCGAGGAACTGCTCAAACTGAGCAACGAGCTGTACGACATCACAGTGTTCGGCGCCGAGCCACACACCAACTACAACCGCATCCTGCTCTCGCCGGTGCTGGCCGGTGAGCAGACGTTCGAAGAGATCGTGCTCAACGACCTGAGCTGGTACCTGGACAACGACATCAAGCTGCTGCTCAACCGCAAGGTGGTTGAGATCGATCGGGTCAAGCGCCGGGTTATCGCCGAAGACGGCAGCGAAGCCGAATACGATCGCCTGCTGATCGCCACCGGCTCCACGCCCTTCATCCTGCCGATTCCCGGCAACACCCTGGAAGGCGTGATCGGCTACCGCGACATCGCCGACACCCAGGCGATGATCGACACCGCCAAGACTCACAAGCACGCCGTGGTCATCGGCGGCGGCCTGCTCGGCCTGGAAGCCGCCAACGGCTTGAAGCTGCGGGGCATGGACGTGACCGTGGTGCACCTGGGCGAATGGCTGCTGGAACGGCAACTGGACAAGACCAGCGGCCAATTGCTGCAGACCGCCCTGGAAAACCGTGGCTTGAAATTCCGCCTCAGCGAGCAGACCCAGGCCTTGCACGACGCCGGCAATGGCCGGGTCGGCTCGGTGCAGTTCAAGAACGGCGACATCATCCCCGCCGACCTGGTGGTGATGGCCGCCGGCATCCGGCCCAATACCGAATTGGCGGAAAAATCCGGCATCCCCTGCAACCGCGGGATCCTGGTCAACGACACGATGCAAACCTACGACCCGCGCATCTACGCCATCGGTGAATGCGCCAGCCACCGTGGCACCGCTTACGGCCTGGTGGCGCCGTTGTTCGAACAGGCCAAGGTCTGCGCCAACCACCTCGCACAACTGGGCTTCGCCACCTACAAGGGCTCGGTGACCTCGACCAAACTCAAAGTCACCGGTATCGACCTGTTCTCCGCCGGGGACTTCATGGGCGGCGAAGGCACCGAAACCATCACCCTTTCCGACCCGATCGGCGGCGTCTACAAAAAGCTGGTGATCAAGGATGACGTGCTGGTCGGCGCCTGCCTGTACGGCGATACCGCAGATGGCGGCTGGTACTTCCGCCAGATCCGGGAAAACCACGGCATCAGCGAGATCCGCGATCACCTGATGTTTGGCGAGAACGCCTTGGGCGACGTCGGTCACCAAGGCCAGGACAAAGCCATGAGCATGGCCGACAGCGCCGAAGTCTGCGGCTGCAACGGCGTGTGCAAGGGCACCATCGTCAAGGCGATCCAGGAACACGGGCTGTTCAGCGTCGATGACGTGAAGAAACACACCAAGGCCGCCAGCTCCTGCGGTTCCTGCGCCGGCCTGGTAGAGCAGATCCTGATCAACACCGTCGGCGGCGCAGCGGACGTCAAACCGAAAAGCGAAAAAGCCATCTGCGGTTGCAGCGACCTCAACCACGGCCAGATCCGCCAGGCAATCCGCGACCAGCACCTGCTGACCATCGCCGGGGCCATGAGCTACCTGAACTGGCGGACCCCGAACGGCTGCGCCACCTGCCGCCCGGCGCTGAACTACTACTTGATCTCCACCTGGCCCGGCGAAGCCCAGGACGACCCGCAGTCGCGCCTGATCAACGAACGTGCCCACGCCAACATCCAGAAAGACGGCACCTACTCGGTCGTGCCGCGGATGTGGGGCGGCGTGACCAATCCTTCGGAACTGCGGCGCATCGCCGACGTGGCCGACAAATACAACGTGCCCATGGTCAAGGTCACCGGCGGCCAGCGCATCGACCTGCTGGGCATCAAGAAGCAGGACCTGCCCGGCGTGTGGAAAGACCTCGACATGCCGTCCGGCCACGCCTACGGCAAATCCATCCGCACCGTGAAAACCTGCGTGGGCAGCGAGTTCTGCCGCTTTGGCACGCAAAACTCGACCCAACTGGGTATCGAGTTGGAGCACGACCTGTTCAACATGTGGTCGCCCCACAAGGTCAAGCTGGCCGTTTCCGGTTGCCCGCGCAACTGCTCGGAAGCCGGCATCAAGGACGTCGGCATCATCGGTGTCGACTCCGGCTGGGAGATGTACATCGGTGGCAACGGCGGGATCAAGACCGAGGTCGCCGAGTTTTTCGTCAAGCTCAAGACCGCCGAAGAAGTGCGCGAATACAACGGCGCCTTCCTGCAGCTGTACCGCGAAGAAGCCTTCTACCTCGAACGCACCGTGCACTACATGCAGCGGGTCGGCATGGAGCACATCAAGAAAGCCGTGCTTGAGGACCCGGAACGGCGCAAAGCCCTCCATGAACGCCTGAAGTTTTCCCTGTCGCTGGAACAGGACCCTTGGAAACAGCGCCTGGAACAACCCCAGCTGAAGAAAGAGTTCGAGGTCATCCCCGTGAAAAACCTGGAGGTGCCGGCATGAACTGGCTGGATATCTGCGCACTGGAAGAAATCAATATCCTCGGCTCGCGCATCATCAATGGCCCGAAAGGCGATATCGCGATTTTTCGGACCAGCGACGATGAAGTCTTCGCCCTCGATGACCGTTGCCCGCACAAGGGTGGCCCGCTGTCCCAAGGCTTGGTCTATGGCAAACGCGTGGCCTGCCCGCTGCACAATTGGCAGATCGACTTGGAAACCGGCCAGGCCCAGGCTCCGGATGTGGGCTGCGCCCATCATCATTCGGCGCGGGTCGAGAACGGTCGGGTACAGTTGGCACTGCGGGACGCAAGCTGATGAACCGCCAAATCACTGCCTCGACCTGCTGTTATTGCGGGGTCGGTTGCGGCGTCCTGATCGAGCATGACGGCGAGCGCATCCTCGGCGTCAGTGGCGATCCCGCCCATCCGGCCAACTTTGGCAAACTGTGCAGCAAGGGCTCCACCCTGCACCTGACCGGCGACCTCGCCGCTCGCGCCCACTACCCGGAACTGCGCCTGGGCAAAGGCCTGGCCCGGGCCCGCAGCGACTGGGACAGCGCCCTGGATCACGCCGCCAGCGTCTTCGCCGAGACCATCGCCGAGCACGGCCCGGACAGCGTGGCGTTCTACATCTCCGGGCAACTGCTGACCGAGGACTACTATGCCTTCAACAAGCTCGCCCGGGCATTGGTGGGCACCAATAACATCGACAGCAATTCGCGGCTGTGCATGTCCTCCGCCGTGGTGGGCTACAAGCGCAGCCTCGGCGCCGACGCCCCGCCCTGCAGCTATGAAGACCTGGAGCTGAGCGACTGCGTGATGATCGTCGGCAGTAACATGGCCTACGCCCACCCGATCCTGTTTCGCCGCCTCGAAGAGGCCAAATCCCGCCGGCCACAGATGAAAATCATCGTCATCGACCCCCGGCGCACCGACACCTGCGACCTGGCGGACCTGCACCTGGCGATCCTGCCCGGCACCGATGTCGCCCTGTTCCATGGGATTTTGCACCTGCTGCTGTGGGAAGACTGGGTCAACCGCGATTTCATCAAGGCCCACACCGAAGGCCTGGCGGACCTGAAAAACCTGGTGCGCGACTACACCCCGGCGATGGTCGCCCAGTTATGCGGCATCAGCGTCGAACAACTGCATCAGTGCGCCGAATGGGTCGGCACGTCGCCAAGCTTCCTGTCGCTGTGGTGCATGGGCTTGAACCAGTCCACCGCCGGCAGCGCCAAGAACAGCGCTTTGATCAACTTGCACCTGGCCACCGGGCAAATCGGCCGGCCAGGTGCGGGGCCTTTCTCTCTGACTGGCCAGCCCAATGCCATGGGCGGACGGGAAACCGGCAGCCTGTCGAACCTGCTGCCAGGTCATCGCGAAGCAGCCAACCCGGAGCATCGCGCCGAAGTCGCCCGTTATTGGGGCGTCGAGCAATTGCCCGCCACCACGGGCTTGAGCGCCATCGAATTGTTCGAGCAGGTTCGCAGCGGCAAGATCAAGGCCTTGTGGATCGCCTGCACCAACCCCGCCCAATCGATGCCGGACCAGACCGCGGTACGTGAAGCCCTGCAAGCCTGCCCGTTCGTGGTCCTGCAGGAGGCGTTCCGGACCACCGAAACCGCCGCATTCGCCGACCTGCTGCTGCCGGCGGCCAGCTGGGGCGAGAAAGAAGGTTCGGTGACCAACTCCGAACGGCGCATTTCCCACGTCCGCCGGGCAATCGGCGCGCCGGGTGAAGCACGGCCGGACTGGGCAATCACGGTGGATTTCGCACAGCGCCTGGAGAAACGCCTGCGGCCCGGCCAGCCCAGCCTGTTCGCCTTTGAAACCCCGGCCCAACTGTTCGATGAATACAAGCAACTGACCCGGGGTCGCGACCTGGACTTGTCCGGCATCAGCCATGCGTTGATCGATCAACTCGGTCCGCAGCAATGGCCCTTCCCGGAAGGCGCGACCGTCGGAACGGCGCGTTTGTACGTGGACGGGATTTTTCCCACCGACAGCGGCCGCGCCCGGTTCGTGGCCGACCCGTATCGCGCCGCCAAGGAACTGCGTGACGCCCGCTACCCGCTGACCCTCAACACCGGTCGGCTACGCGACCAATGGCACGGCATGAGCCGCACCGGCACCGCCGCCCAGTTGTTTGGTCATGTGAACGAAGCGGTACTGAGCCTGCATCCCGACGAACTGCAGCGCCATCGCCTGCAAGCGGGCGACCTGGTCAACCTCAAGAGTCGTCGCGGCAGCGTGATCGTGGCCGTGGACAGCGACGATAGCGTGCGTCCCGGCCAGGCGTTCCTGCCCATGCACTGGGGCGACCGGTTCCTCAAGGGCGGGGTCAATACCCTGACGCAACCCGCCTTCGATCCCTTGTCGAAACAACCGGAACTCAAGCACAGCGGTGTGCGCCTGGAAGCGGTGAACCTGCCTTGGCAGCTTTTCGCCTTGATCGAAGGCGATGTTCAACAGCATCTGGAGGCCCTGCGCCCCCTGTGCGAGGCGTTTTCCTACGTCAGCCTGAGCCTGACTGGCCGTGAGCGTCCCGCATTGCTGATTCGCGCCGCCAGCGCCGTTGCCCCTGAACCGCAACTGCTCCAGGCCATCGACGAACAATTGGGTCTGATTGATGGGCCGGTGCTGGCCTATGACGATCCGCGTCGCTCCATCGGTAAGCGGGTGCGCATCGAAAACGGCCGCATCACCGCTATTCGCCTGGCCGGCGAAACCCTGGCCCGACACTGGTTGCAGAACCTGTGGCTGGAAGGTCGTGCCGATGAACAACTGCGGCGCTGGCTGCTGGCGCCTTTGAGCGCGCCGCCGGGCAATGTCGGCGCAGCAACGGGTGGCAGCAAAACGCTGTGCAACTGCATGAACGTCAGCCAGCGTGCGATCTGCGCAGGTATTGAACGTGGCCTGGACTTGCAGGGGCTCAAACAGGAGCTGGGCTGTGGCACGCAATGCGGCTCCTGCGTACCGGAAATCAAGCGCCTGCTGGTTGCCACTGCGCAACCGCTGGCGGCTATCTCGTGAGGAAAACACTATGAACGCAAAAGTCTGGCTGGTGGGTGCAGGTCCTGGTGACCCTGAATTACTGACCCTCAAAGCCGTGCGCGCCCTGCGCGAGGCCGACGTGGTGTTGATCGACGATCTGGTCAACGCAGCGGTGCTGGAACATTGCCCCGATGCGCGCATCATTGCCGTGGGCAAGCGCGGCGGGTGCCGCTCCACACCCCAGGCCTTCATTCATCGATTGATGCTGCGTTATGCCCGCCAGGGCAAATGCGTGGTGCGCCTCAAGGGCGGCGACCCCTGCATCTTCGGCCGCGGTGGTGAAGAGGCACAGTGGCTGCGCGAGCAGGGTGTCGAAGTGGAGATGGTCAATGGCATCACCGCCGGCCTCGCGGGGGCGACCCAATGCGATATTCCACTGACCCTGCGCGGGGTTGCCCGGGGCGTGACGCTGGTGACGGCACACACCCAGGACGGCAGTAGCCTGAACTGGCAAGCCTTGGCGCAAAGCGGCACGACGCTGGTGGTGTACATGGGTGTGGCGAAACTGAGCGAGATCCGCGAACAGTTGCTGGCCGGTGGCTTGGCGGCGAACACGCCTGTCGCCATGATCGAAAATGCGTCCCTGCCCCATCAACGTGACTGCCGCAGTGACTTGGCCTCGATGGAAGCCGATGCGAACGCCTTTCAACTCAAGAGCCCGGCGATCCTGGTGATTGGCGCGGTGGCAGCGGCCGCTGAACTCGCCGGATCGCAGCCTGCGTGGGTCCAGGCGTCGGCGCTATAACAAACCACACCGAACCTGTGGGAGCGAGCCTGCTCGCGATAGCGGTGGGTCTGCATCATTGATGTTGACTGATACGCCGCCATCGCGAGCAAGCCCGCTCCCACAGGTATTGTTCTGTCTGGCACAAGCTGCGACCCACAAATCGCAGACAAAGAAAAGCCCGGCCTAAGCCGGGCTTTTCTATAGCGTCAGGCTAATTACTTAGCTTGGGCTTCAACCTGCGCTTCTACGCGACGGTTAACTGCACGACCAGCTTCAGTGGCGTTGTCAGCAACTGGGCGGGATTCGCCGTAGCCAACAGCCTGAACGCGGGACGATTCAACACCGTACTGGTTGGTCAGAACTTGTTGAACGGCTTTTGCACGACGCTCAGACAGTTTCTGGTTGTAAGCGTCAGGACCGACGGAGTCAGTGTGACCTTCAACAGTGGTGCTGGTGGATGGGTACTGCTTCATGAAGTCAGCCAGGTTCTTGATGTCGCCGTAGCTGTTAGGCTTGACAACCGACTTGTCGAAGTCGAACTTCACGTCCAGCTCAACACGTACGACTTCAGCAACAGCTGGGCAGCCATCAGCGTCAACGGTTACGTTGGCTGGGGTGTCAGGGCACTTGTCGACGTTGTCGCACACGCCATCGTTGTCGCTGTCGGAGCAGACTTCAGCCGGAGCTGGAACTGGAGCAGCAGCAGGCTTGGAGCCGCCACCGAAGTTCACACCGATACCGACGCTTGGAGCCCACTCGGTGTCGCCCTGGTCGATGTTGTACTGAGCTTCAACGCCGGCACGGGCGTAGAAGTTCTCGGTGAAGTACAGCTTGGCGCCGCCGCCAACGTTGGCGAAGGTGGAACGGTTACGACCGTTGCTGCCATTCTGGTCGATGCTCTGGTCGGAGAAACCGGCAGAGACGTAAGGACGCAGCATGTCGCCTGGGTTGTTGAAGTGGTACAGAGCGTCCAGAGCGGTGTTGGCGCCTTTGACGTTGGTGCCGTCGTCAGTACGGGCGTTGTGCACTTCGTCGTAGGCCAGACGCAGTTCAACGTCGTCGGTCAGGAAGTAACCAACCGAACCGCCGAACAGGTTGCCGTTGTTCTTGAAGTTACGAGCGCTGTCGAATTGTTCTTTCTTGGCGAAGCCTTCGATTTCAACTGCGCCTTGGCCTTGTGCCAGAGCGCCGAACGAAGTGGCAGCAATCAAAGAACCAATGGCAAAGCCCAAGGTGTTTTTCAGTTTCATCCGTTAAATCCCCATCTGGTGATTGTGAAGCAGTCCCGCAAACCGGGGGACAACTCGGCGGCAAGTCTATCAGAACTTGCCTACACGTAAGAGATATTTGCGCCGAACTTAAGTTTCAGCAATGCCCGCAAATTTCTCACGCAATTTGTCGAGCGCGCGCTTGTAACGCATTTTTGTCGCGCTCAAACCCATATGCATTATGTCTGCGATCTCCTGGAATTCCAGCTCTGCGACAAATCGTAGCACCAGAATTTCCCGATCGATCGGGTTCACATAGACCAGCCAGCGATCGAGTCCCCCCTTCTCCTCGGGCTTGGGCGCCTTATCTTCCGACGCTTCCTCCAGAGGATCCAGGCTCAAAGCGTCCATCAAGCGACGCTTTCGCCGTTCCTTGCGATACTGCGTGATGCATTCGTTGTAGGTGATGCTGTAGAGCCAGGTCTTGAACTTCGATTTCCCCTCGAAGTTCTTCAGGCCATACAGCACCTTCAACATCACCTCCTGACAGACATCATCAGCATCGCGATCGTTCCCAAGATATCGTGCACAAACGTTAAATAATGTTCTCTGGTAACGGCGCATCAATTCTTCATAGGCGCGCGTTACGTGAAACAGCTCGGTATGCGCGCGCGCGACCAACTCCTCATCGGAGAGATCACGGGGGTCGTAGCGCGTAGATAGCGATTGGGGTTTGTTCAAAACAAGTCGGGCCGACAGTCTAGGTCAATGTGCGCCGCAGCCTGCGATAGCAGGCATTTTGCGGCGGCATACATTAGCAGGATTTGCCGGGTTAGCGGCTACTCACATGCTGTTCCAGCAGGATCCGATTGGAAAGCGACACCAGCTCGCCCTCCTCGGTCAGCAATGTGGTCTTCACCGTGCCAATCTCTTCGATCTGGCCTTCGACCTCGCCTACACGCACTTGTTGCCCAACCTCATACAATTCACGCACATAGATTCCCGCCAGTATCTGACCGGCGATTTCACGACTCCCCAATCCCATTGCCAGCGCAACCGCCAGACCAACGGTAATCAAAACGATCACGATCACGTGGTTGAGCAGGTCTGTCTTGACCTCCAACTGGCTGATCGCCACCGAAATACTGATGATGATCACCAGGCCCTGGGCAATTCGTCCTACGCCAGCGGCGTAGTCCAGCCCAACGCCCTCGGCCGCGCCGCGCACCAGCCCATTGGCCAGTTGCGCCAGCAGGACGCCAACCAGCAACACCAGCGCTGCACCAAAAACCTTCGGCAAATACAATGCGAGCATATCGAGCGTCGCCGAAACTCGCTCAAGGCCAAGGGATTCTGCTGCGGAAACCAGGAAAATCAACAATACAAACCAGTACACGATCTTGCCGACCAGGGTCGAGATCGGTACCTGGATGCCGCCACGGGACAGCAACTTGGTCAGGCCGGTACCGCCCATCAGGCGATCGAGGCCCAGCTTGGCGAGCAACTTGGACAGCAGCGTATCCAGCAGCTTGGCCACGACAAAGCCCAACAGCAGCACCACCAGTGCGCCGAAGAGGTTCGGGATGAAGTTAGCTACTTTGGTCCACAACGCAGTCATCGCCGTGACGAGGCTCTGGGTCCAGAGATCAAGTTCCATATTCAATCAGCCTTATCAGCGGTGCGAGTAACAGGTTTACGGCGGGAAACCGGCGAGAGATGGGCCGATCCGTTATTCAGGGCAATCATCAGCGCGGGCAACCAGCGGCCCAGCAGGCTGAACAGATCGCCTGCGCCGACCTGGCGGTTGGCGGTTTTCAGTACACGTCCCAGGCATGCATCGTCGTCCCGGCTGGACGGCGAAGCCTTGAGCATGTCGCGCAAAGACTGTTCAAACGGATCGTGCATACGCACCTCTCGTGATGTCTGTGGAAGACGCGATCAAATTTCGTCGGGTCACATGAAACCCCATCACACCCAGCGCAAACGACGGAACAACCACCACTGCCCCAGCGCCACGCAGATCATCAGAAAGCACGCGACCATGAAACCGTAGGGGCTTTCGGAAAACGGAATGCCGCCGACGTTGATACCCAGAAGGCCGGTGAGAAAACTCATCGGCAGGAAAATCCCGGTGATGATACCGAAGCGGTACATGGTGCGGTTCATGCGCACCGAAAGGCGTCGGTCTTCGGCCTCCAGCACAAGCCCCACGCGCTCTCGAGTCAATTCCAGCTCCTCGAGGTAACGGGTCAGGCTGTTGTTCAATTCGTTCCAGTAGTCGCCGTCATCGTCGCAAAACCATGGCAGTTTGAGCCGCGTCATCTGGCCGAAGATGTCCCGCTGTGGCGCCAGGAATCGCTTGAGCCCGGCAGCCCGTCGACGGATGTGCAAAATGGCGTCGTGCTCGGGAGTATACCGTTCGTCGGTATCGAGTTTTTCTTCCTCGCCATCGACGATTTCGGAGAGGCAGGTGACCAGGTCCTGCACCTTGTTGGTGAGGTATTGCGCCATGTAGAGGATGAGTTCGGACGCCGTCTTCGGGCCCTTGCCCTCGGCCAGTTGCGCCAGTAGCTCATCGGTGGCGCGCAACGGACGCAGGCGCAGGGAGATCACCCGCTGGGCGGACGCAAAGATCCGTACCGACACCATATCTTCAGGTTCGGCGCCCGGATTGAGATTGATCCCCCGCAGGAACAGCAGCAGCTCGGCATTGGGCAACGACAACAGCCGCGGCCGGGTGTTTTCTTCGAGCAGCAGGTCGCAGTTGAACTCGCTCAGGCCACTGGATTTGCGCAACCAGGTGTGGGTTTGCGGATGACTGCGATCCCAGTGCAGCCACAGGCTTTCATGGGCCTGCAACTGCAAATCGTCGAGTTCGGTCCGGGCTATGGAACGCGCGCCGCCTTTACCGTCCAGCACCAGGGCATGCACCAGCCCCCACTGCGCGTTTTCTTCCTCGAACATCCTCATCCCTTATGGCTGTACTGCTTCATTCAGGCATTTTCAGCGGGCTTGGCGAGACGATAACGCCGTTATTGTCCGCATAGACATACTCGCCCGGACGAAACGTCACGCCGGCAAAGGTCACCGGCACATTGAGTTCGCCAACGCCGCGCCGGTCGGTCTTCATCGGGTGACTGGCCAGGGCCTGGACCCCGAGGTCCGTCTGGGCAATGATGTCGACGTCGCGGATGCAACCGTAGACCACCAGCCCTTCCCAGCCGTTTTTCGCGGCTTTTTCCGCCAGCATGTCCCCCAGCAGCGCCCGACGCAGGGAACCGCCGCCATCGACCACCAGCACCTTGCCGTTGCCCTTGAGTTCAACCTGCTCCTTGACCCGCGAGTTGTCCTCGAAGCACTTGATGGTCACGATTTCGCCGCCGAAGGAATCGCGGCCGCCGAAATTGCTGAACATCGGCTCCAACACCTGCACCAGTTCCGGGTAGGCGTCGCACAGGTCGGGCGTGAGGTAATGGTTCATCGAACAACTCCTGAAAGGCTGGAACGTCGGACTGAATGAGCAACCGTTTGTGACTGGAACCGCTTGAAGCGTCATATCTTAGCCGCAAGCCGACCAGAGCGAAATGCCCTTGTCAGAGCCTTCGCCTCAAACCGCCTCGGCCAACTGGGGCTGTTCCGCCAGCAAAGGGGCCTGCTGATCCTTGAGCCAACGCACCACCAGCGGCCAGACTTCAAGATGCGCGGCCTTGCTCACCAGCATCTCGACGTGACCAAAGTCTTCGGTGAACCCCTGTCCCCGGCCCAGGCAGACAAACTGCTTGTGCTCGGAACCGATCTGATCGAAGAGTTTGCGGCACGCCCAGGTCGGGTCCTGGTGATCGCCTGCGGCACTCACGGCCAACACCGGTAACTGGACATCGGCCAACCCGGCCCACCAGTTCTTCTCGGCATCGCCGAAACGTCCGAACAGGCCGTACCAGCGCATGCTTTCCAGGGCCAGGCCGATGGGCTCGTCCTCGGGGCCGCGCTTGAGCCTTGAACCGGACAATTGGGCAAAACGCCTGAGAATGAAGCGACCGCTCCACTCCACTGGCGGAATCTTCAGCGGCCAGTAGGTACGGCTGACCTGGGTACCAAAAAACGCCGCCGAAGCCACCGCCGGCTTGCCCAGGTAATGGCCGCCCAAGGCGGCCGCCAGGGTGATGCCCCCCAGGGAATGACCGATCCAGTGAGGCACTTGCCCGCTCTGCTCACGCACGAAGGCGCCAATGGCCGGCAAGTCGTAGCGGGCGTAGTCGGCCACGCGATTGTTGCGATAACCCTGGTTGCGCTGGGACAACCCATGGCCGCGCATCTCGGGGATCCAGACATCGAACCCCAGGCGTGTCAGGTACGCGCCCAGGCCCAGGCCCTTGGGGGAATACCAGAAGCGCCGATTGGAAAAACTGCCGTGCAACAGGATCACCGGGACCCCGCGGGTTTCGCCGGCGTCGGCCATGCCCAGCCGGGTGACGGCCAGTTCGACGCTGGCGTCCGGGCTGTTGCCGGGTTTCAAACGATAGACGTCTTCGCTCAGATCACCGCGCCGCTCGGCGCTGATCAGGGCGACAGGAAAGAGGTTGCTGCTGCTTTGCATAATGCTCTTGCACAAAAAAGGGCGGCATCTGTCAGGAGCCCGCCCTACTTCAATCAAAAAGGGGTCGTGTAACTGTAACGCTGCTCATTGAAGAGGATAAGTGAAACCGTGGCGAGGGAGCTTGCTCCCGCTTGAGTGCGAAGCGCTCACAAGAAAGGGACTGCTACGCAGTCCAACGGGAGCAAGCTCCCTCGCCACAATGAACTTCACCAACCTGTAAACAGTATTACCGTTGACCGCCCCTTCACTCGATCAGACCGCTGCCTGACCCTCAGCCAGGAAGAACCAGGTTTCCAACACGGAGTCCGGGTTCAACGAAACGCTTTCGATGCCCTGCTCCATCAGCCACTTGGCCAGGTCCGGGTGGTCCGAAGGGCCCTGGCCGCAGATGCCGATGTACTTGCCGGCCTTGTTGCAGGCGGCAATGGCGTTGGCCAGCAGCTTCTTGACCGCCGGATTCCGCTCGTCGAACAGGTGCGCGATGATCCCGGAATCGCGGTCCAGGCCCAGGGTGAGCTGGGTCAGGTCGTTGGAACCGATGGAGAACCCGTCGAAGAACTCAAGGAATTCTTCCGCCAGGATCGCGTTGGATGGCAGCTCGCACATCATGATCACGCGCAGACCGTTGTCGCCTCGGGCCAGGCCGTTTTCGGCCAGCAGATCGACGACCTGGCTCGCTTCGCCCAGGGTCCGGACGAACGGCACCATGATCTCGACGTTGGTCAGGCCCATTTCGTTGCGCACACGCTTGAGGGCGCGGCATTCGAGCTCGAAGCAGTCGCGGAACGATTCGCTGATGTAGCGCGAAGCACCACGGAAGCCCAGCATCGGGTTCTCTTCTTCCGGCTCGTAGAGCTTGCCGCCGATCAGGTTGGCGTATTCATTGGACTTGAAGTCCGACAGGCGCACGATGACCTTTTTCGGCCAGAACGCCGCCGCCAGGGTGCTGATGCCTTCCACCAGCTTCTCGACGTAGAAACCGACCGGATCGTTGTAACCGGCAATGCGCTTGTCGACGCTGTCCTTGATGTCCTGCGGCAGCCCGTCGTAGTTCAGCAGTGCCTTGGGGTGCACGCCGATCATGCGGTTGATGATGAACTCCAGGCGGGCCAGGCCCACGCCAGCGTTCGGCAGTTGCGCGAAGTCAAAGGCGCGATCCGGGTTGCCGACGTTCATCATGATCTTGAACGGCAGGTCCGGCATGGCATCGACGGAGTTCTTCTTGATGTCGAAGCCCAGTTCGCCTTCGAAGATGTAACCGGTATCGCCTTCGGCGCAGGAAACGGTCACGCCCTGGCCGTCCTTGAGCAGTTGGGTGGCGTTGCCGCAACCCACCACGGCCGGGATACCCAGTTCACGGGCGATGATCGCCGCGTGGCAGGTGCGCCCGCCACGGTTGGTGACGATGGCGCTGGCGCGCTTCATCACCGGTTCCCAGTCCGGGTCGGTCATGTCGGAGACCAGTACGTCGCCGGCCTGGACCTTGTCCATCTCCGAGACGTCGTTGATGATCCGTACCTTGCCGGCGCCGATGCGCTGGCCGATGGCACGGCCTTCCACCAGCACGGTGCCGGTTTCCTTGAGCAGGTAGCGCTCCATGACGTTGGCCTGGGTGCGGCTCTTCACGGTTTCCGGACGGGCCTGCACGATGTACAGCTTGCCGTCGTCACCGTCCTTGGCCCATTCGATGTCCATCGGGCACTTGTAGTGCTGCTCGATGATCATCGCCTGCTTGGCCAGCTCGCTGACTTCGGCATCGCTCAGGCAGAAACGCGCGCGCTCGGCCTTGTCCACGTCGACGGTCTTCACCGAACGACCGGCCTTGGCTTCGTCGCCGTAGATCATCTTGATGGCCTTGCTGCCCAGGTTGCGACGCAGGATGGCCGGGCGACCGGCTTGCAGCGTGCCTTTGTGGACGTAGAACTCATCGGGGTTCACCGCGCCCTGCACGACGGTTTCACCCAGGCCGTAGGCGCCGGTGATGAACACCACGTCACGGAAGCCCGACTCGGTGTCGAGGGTGAACATCACGCCGGCGGTGCCGGTTTCGGAGCGGACCATGCGCTGCACACCGGCGGACAGGGCAACCAGCTTGTGGTCGAAGCCCTGGTGCACGCGGTAGGAAATGGCACGGTCGTTGAAAAGGGAGGCGAAGACTTCCTTGGCAGCACGGATGACGTTTTCCACGCCACGGATGTTCAGGAAGGTTTCCTGCTGGCCGGCGAAGGAGGCATCCGGCAGGTCTTCGGCGGTGGCCGAGGAACGCACGGCGACGGCGATGTCGGGATTGCCTTCGGACAGCTTGGCGAAAGCGGTGCGGATCTCGGCGTTCAGTTTTTCGGGGAACTCGGCTTCCATGATCCATTGGCGGATCTGGGCGCCAGTCTTGGCCAGGGCATTGACGTCATCGACGTCCAGGGCATCGAGCGCATCGTGAATCTGCTTGTTCAGGCCGCTCAGTTCCAGGAAATCACGATAAGCCTGGGCGGTCGTGGCGAAGCCACCTGGTACCGATACACCGGCACCGGCGAGGTTGCTGATCATCTCGCCCAGGGATGCGTTCTTGCCCCCCACATGCTCCACATCATGGACGCCGAGCTTATCGAGGGAAACTACGTACTCTACCAAGGTGATCTCTCCACTAACTGTGTTGGAAAAGCTCAAGGCACCGGTGGCCCCAGGGGAGCGATGACCGGCGATATGGCCTGGACCTGGAAAATAAGTGAGAATGCGGACCACTGGCGGCCAGCAAATCGCGCCTATCATATCCAAGAATCGTCACTAGCTCACTAGCTTAAGGCCCAAGGCGCAAATGAAACGATCTGCTTTCTTTATCTCCGACGGCACCGGCATTACGGCCGAAACGCTAGGCCAAAGCCTGTTGGCACAGTTCGAAAACATTACCTTCGCCAAGTTCATACGGCCGTACATCGACAACGTCGACAAGGCGCGGGCCATGGTACAGCAAATCAATAAAGCCGCCGAAACCGACGGTTTCCGCCCGATTATCTTCGATACCATCGTCAATCAGGACATCCGTGAGATTCTCGCAACGTCCAATGGTTTCATGATCGACATTTTTTCCACGTTCCTGGCGCCCCTGGAACAGGAACTGAGCGAGCATTCCTCCTACTCGGTCGGCAAGTCCCACTCCATTGGCCACAACTCCAACTACATGGAGCGGATCGAGGCGGTCAACTTCGCGCTGGACAACGATGACGGGGCCCGCACGCATTATTACGACAAGGCCGACCTGATCCTAGTGGGGGTGTCGCGCTGTGGTAAGACGCCGACGTGCCTGTACATGGCGATGCAGTTCGGCATCCGTGCCGCCAACTATCCGCTGACCGAAGACGACATGGAGCGCCTGCAACTGCCCAGCGCCCTGCGCGCCCACCAGCACAAGCTGTTCGGCCTGACCATCGACCCGGACCGCCTCACCGCGATCCGCAACGAGCGCAAGCCCAACAGCCGCTATTCGAGCTATGCCCAGTGCGAGTTCGAAGTGCGCGAGGTGGAAAACCTGTTCCGGCGGGAGAATATTCCGCACATCAATTCCACACATTTTTCCGTGGAAGAGATTTCGGCGAAGATCCTGGTGGAGAAAGGGGTGGAGCGGCGGTTCAAATAACCAGACGGCGTGCCGGAAAGCCTGTGGGAGCGAGCTTGCTCGCGATGACGGAGTGTCAGCCAACATTGATCTTGCTGACCCACCGCAATCGCGAGCAAGCTCGCACACAAGGGATAGGAAGCCTTCCGGCCTATGGTTTCAACCGCTTGAGCAACGCCTGCCCCACCTCCAGCGCCGACGCCGGGTTCTGGCCGGTAATCAGTTCCCGATCCTTCACCACATGGGACGTCCATGGCGCGGCATTGCTGCTGTAGCGCCCGCCCGCCTGCTCCAGCGCAGTCTGTGGATAGAATTTCATGGTCCCGCCGCCCAGCAACCCCTTGGCGAGTTCTTCCTCCTGGTTGCTGATCACCGTCATGTTGTACCCCTTGTAGATCCAGTCGGACGGGGGCGAGGCCTGGCCTTTGCTGGCCAACCGACCGACGAAGCCCTTGGCATCAGGCAAGGTCGACAGCAACGCGATCGGGCCGTGGCAGACCAGCGCGGTGGTCTTGCCCTTGTCATGGAAATGCGTCAACACCCGCCCCAGCGGTGCGCTCGTGAGCAAATCCTGCATGGGCGCATGCCCGCCGGGAATGTACAGGGCATCGAACTGTTCCAGACCGATCTGCTCGACACGGGCCAGGCTGATCACCGGTGAGTCCTTGGCCGAAGTGATATTCAGTTGAGCCAGCAACGCCTGGTAACGCTCCAACTCCGCCGGGTCATTATTGAAGTACATCTTGTCCACCGAGGACCGGTCCAGCGTCGGCGCCTTGCCCTCCGGGGTGGCGAACGTCACGTGGTGACCGGCATCGAGCAACAGCTTCACCGGCTGCAGCAATTCGTTGAGGTAAAACCCGGTGGAGAAGACCTTGCCATTGTTCAGATCCAGATGATCGGAATCCGACAGGACCACCAGCACGTTATCGGCATGGGCCGCGACGCCAATACCCGCCAGAACGACAGACGTTGCCAAGGTCGTGAGCTTTTTCATGATGACTCCAGGATGTTTCGATAAAAGATGCGCTTACTGTATTGATGCCCTGACCGGCGATAAACTGGCGCGCCGGAACATCACTTGGCCCCTGGAGGCAACAATGGCACGCCGATTCGATTATCTGGCCGACGTGGAAGCCTTCGTCACGGTCGTGGAAAAAGGCACCCTCAGCGCCGGTGCCGTGGCACTGGGGACCACGCCTTCGGTATTGAGCCGGGCCATCTCCCGCCTCGAAGCCCGGCTCGGCGTACAGCTGCTGCGACGCACCACGCGGCGGCTGAACCTCACCGACGCCGGCACGTTGTACCTGGAACAGTCACGCTCGGCCTTTGCCCTGATTGACGACGCCGAGCGGCGAATCCAGGGCCAGGACGGTGTCTTGACCGGTCGCGTGCGCTTGAGCGTGCCGACCACCTACGGTCATTACCGCCTGCCCTCGCTGCTGTCGCGTTTCGCCGAGGCTTACCCGCAAGTTCGGGTCGAGTTGAGTATCACCAACCGCAACGTCGATCTGGTGGCCGAGGGGTATGACCTGGCGATCCGCCTTGGGCCGCTGCCGGACAGCGGCCTGGTCGGTCGCAAGCTCGAAGACGCTCGCCTGTGCCTGGTGGCCGCGCCGCATTACCTGGAGCGCGCCGGAACGCCCCGGCACGTCGATGAACTGGCTGCCCACGCCTGCCTGCCTTTCGTAATGCCCAGCAGCGGACGCATCGCACCCTGGCTGTTTCGCGACAATCATGAAGACCGGGAATGGCTGCCGGCGGGCAATGTGCAAGTGTCCGATGATGTATTGGGTATCGTGTCCCTGGCACAGGCCGGGATGGGGATCTGCCAGACCTATGAGTTCATTGTCCGGGAGCGAATCGAGCGCGGGGAATTGGTGGCTTTGCTGGAGGACTTTGGCGGGCGCAGCCGACCCTTTTCAATCATCTACCCGCCCCATCGGCAATTGCCGGCGGCGGCGAGGGCGTTGATTGATTTTTTGATCGAGCAATAGCGGGTAACGCCGGCCTTTGTGGGAGCGAGCTTGCTCGCGATTGCGGAGTGTCAGCCGGCATTGATGTTGCCGATCCACCGCTATCGCGAGCAAGCTCGCTCCCACAGGGGTTCTGATGTGGCTGCAAGATTTGTATTCTCCCGCAGCCTTCCTGTGGAAAGCTTTCTTGCTGCCACAAGCTCTACATTTAGTGGGCCGCAGCCGCCTGCTCTTCCATCTTCTTGCGCAGGCTCAGCGGGCGCATGTCGGTCCAGACTTCTTCGATGTAGGCCAGGCATTCCTTCTTGAACCCGCTTTTGCCGACGGTACGCCAGCCTTCGGGAATCGCCTTGTAGTCTGGCCAGATCGAATATTGTTCTTCGTGGTTGACCACGACCTGAAAGACGATGTCCTCGCGGTCGAATACTGAAGTCATGGGTGTCTCTCCATCTTTGCTCGAGGTTCGCTGCGTCACATGCGCAGCCAGGATATGAAAGGAACGTACGGGGCCGGGGAAAAATTAGCTGTCGGCCACGGCTGCCTTCAAGGCTCGCCCGAAAATCTCGGCGACCCGGTCGATTTCTGCCTTTGTGATGATCAGCGGTGGCAGGAACCGCACCACGCCGCCCTGCCGGCCACCCAGCTCCAGGATCAGCCCGCGCTTGAGGCATTCGCGTTGCAGCCGTGGCGCCAGTTGTGCGTGCACCGGCGGATGGCCCAGGGCGTCGGGCTTACCCGACGGGTCAACCAGTTCAACACCGAGCATCAACCCGCGACCGCGGATATCGCCCAGTTGCGGGAAGTCCCGCTGCAGGATGTGCAGGTGCTCGCTCAGGCGTTCGCCCATGGCGGCGGCGTGGGCCGGCAAGGCGTGTTCCTGCAGATAGCGCATCACCGCGGAACCGGCGGCCATGGCCATCTGATTGCCACGGAAGGTGCCGGCGTGAGCACCCGGCAGCCAGGTGTCGAGCCAGTCGCGATAAACCACCACCGCCAGCGGCAGGCTGCCACCGATGGCCTTGGACAGCACGACCACGTCCGGGATGATCCCGGCGTGCTCGAACGCAAACATCTTGCCGGTACGGCCAAAGCCGCTCTGGATTTCGTCGACGATCAACGCCACCCCCGCCTGCTCGGTGATCCGCCGCAAACCGCGTAGCCAGTCCAGATCAGCGGGAATCACCCCGCCCTCGCCCTGCACCACTTCGACGATGACGGCTGCCGGCAATTGCACGCCAGCCTCGGGGTCATTCAGCAGGTTTTCCAGGTAATGCAGGTTGGCCTTGACGCCCGCCACACCGCCCAGCCCGAACGGGCAGCGGTAATCGTAGGGGTACGGCATGAATTGCACGCCATTGCTGAGCAAGGCGCCCAAGGGTTTCTTCGGCCCCAGGCTGCCCATCAGGCTCAACGCCCCTTGGCTCATGCCGTGATAACCACCCTGGAACGACAGCACGGTGCTGCGGCCGGTGGCGGTGCGCACCAGCTTGAGGGCGGCTTCCACCGCGTCGGTACCGGTGGGGCCGCAGAACTGGATCTTCGCCTCGGCGGCAAGCGCCGCCGGCAACAAGCCGAACAGGTCCTGGACGAAACGGTCCTTGACCGGCGTGGTCAAGTCCAGGGTATGCAACGGCAGCTCATCGGCCAGCACCTGCTGGATCGCCTCGATCACCACCGGATGGTTATGCCCCAGCGCCAAGGTGCCGGCGCCGGCCAGGCAGTCGATGAAGGTGCGACCCTCGACGTCCTCGACATACAACCCCTTGGCACGCTTGAGGGCCAAGGGAATCCGCCGTGGGTAGCTGCGGGCATTGGACTCCTGCCGACTCTGGCGGGCCAGCAGCGGCGACTCATTGAACTGGTAGAGCGTCTCGACCGGCGCAGGGCTGACCCGTGCCGGCTGTGCTTCGATAAGGCTGTTGGCGACTGACATCTCTCGACCCCCGCAATCCACTGTAAGTAGCGACCCAAATGGCACACCGCACAGGTGCGTATCCGGTCGGGCGCACATGCAGGTTTCCTGTTGAGGAAACGCATCAGCGCGGCATGGATTTACTCTCGGGCCGCGCAATCGTGTCTCGATACCGCGCATTGCCTGGGGATTGTCCATGTTCTTGGGGGTTGCCTGGATCATTGTGGCGAGGGAGCTTGCTCCCGCTGGACCGCGAAGCGGGCCCAAATCCGTCGCCCGGAACCGTCAGACTCACCGCGTCCCCTGGTTCTGGGGCTGCTGCGCAGCCCAGCGGGAGCAAGCTCCCTCGCCACGGAACCACTCACTTGAGCAGGGGCTGCTGCACCGGCACCGTCAACTCGACCCGCAGCCCATCCGGGCGCGTGTCGAAATGCAGGCCGCAACCGCAACGCTGGACGATGGCCTGGACGATCGCCAGCCCCAGCCCGCAGCCGGTGCTCTGGCCGTTGCGCCAGAAGCGCTGGGTCAGGTGTTGGATGTCGTCGGCGGCGATGCCGGGGCCGTGGTCGCGGACCTGGAAGCGCACGCGCTGGCCGACCATCTCCAGACTCAGCTCCACCTCGGTATCGTCCGGAGTATGGCGCAGGGCATTATCCAGCAGGTTGCGCAAGGCGGCGATGGAGAGAACCGCCGGCATCTGCACCGGTGCATCGGACAACCCTGGGGATACGTGCAGCCTGATCCGCCGGGAATCACTGCTGGCGGCATCCTGGACCGCCAGCCGGGCGACCTGCTCGGCGTTGCATTGCACGCCATCGTCGAACGACAGGCTACCTTCTACCCGCGCCAGCAGCAGCAACTGTTCGAGCGTGCGATGCATGCGGTCGGTGCCCTCCTCGGCCCGGGCCAGGGATTGGTCGCGGGCGGCGCCCTCGGTCATGCGCGCCACTTGCAGGTGCGTCTTGATGGCGGTCAGCGGGCTGCGCAGCTCGTGGGCAGCGTCGCCGGTCAGCCGTCGCTCGCGCTCGATGGTCTTGCCGATACGCTGGAACAGCTGGTTCTGGGTCTCCAGCAGCGGTCGCAATTCGCTGGGCAGTGGATGGATCTGCAAGGGCTCCAGGGAATCGGCGCTACGCCGCATCAGCGCATCGCGCATGCGATTGAGTGGTGCCAGGCCCTGGCCGATGCCCAGCCACAACAGGCACAGGCAACCGAGCAATGCCACGCCCACCGGCACCGAGGCGGCCAGCAGTATCGACATGTTCAGGGCTTCGCGTTCGATCTGGCGGTCGGCGGTGGTGATGCGCAAGTCACCCCGGGCCAGGGTGAAGCTGCGCCAAGGCGCGCCATCGATCATCTGGTCGTGGAAGCCCATTTTCTCGGCTTCCAGGGTTTGCTCTGGGGTGCCGTGGCTGCGGGCCAGAATCTCGCCGCGCAAGGAGCTGACCTGACAGGCCATGCCGCCAGGAATGCTCAATTGCTCGGAACTCAAATGCGTGCCGTCGCCCTTGCTGGGCAGCGGCGGCATCTGTTCCAGCAACCCGGCGACCATCCGCGCCGAGGCCACCAGGCGCTGGTCGAGGGAGAACATCATCTGGTTGCGCAGGTCACTGAGCATCCACGCCGCGGCCAGGGCCCAGATCAGGGCGAAAGCCGCGCCGAGGGTCAGGCTCAGGCGCAGTCGCAGGCTCATCACTTGGAGGGCTCTCCACCTTCGGCCGGCCCCAGGCGATAGCCCAGGCCGCGCACAGTCTCGACAATCCCGTTGCCCAACTTGCGCCGCAGGTGATGGATATGGACGTTGAGGGCGTTGCTTTCCAATTCGTCGTTGAAGCCGTAGACGCTGTCCTTGAGTTGTTCGGTGGACAGCACCCGGCCGCGACTGTGCAGCAGCGCCTGCAACAGCGATTGCTCGCGCCGGGACAGATCCACCGGCTGGCCGTCCAGGGTGGTTTCCCGACTGCTGGGGTCGTAGGTCAGGCGACCGTGCTCGATCAGGTTGACGCTGCGCCCCGCCACGCGCCGCAGCAACGTGTGCAGGCGCGCCGCAAGCTCGCGCAGGTCGAAGGGCTTGAGCAGGTAATCATCGGCGCCGGCCTGCAAGCCGTCGACCCGGTCGGTTACCGAGTCTCGGGCAGTGAGGATCAGCACCGGCGTCTGCATCCCCTGCTGACGCAGTTGCCTGAGCAGCTTGAGACCGTCCTCGTCGGGCAATCCCAGATCCAGCACCATGACGTCGAATTCCGCCACCCCGACCATCGCCCGCGCCGCCGATGCGGTGGCGACGTGCTCGACAGTCAGGCCCTGCGCCGTAAGGCCGGCAACGATCCCGCTGGCAATCAACTCATCGTCTTCGCAGACCAGTACGCGCATGGTAAGCCCCGTGGAAAAAGGTACATTAGGCCGCCGGCCGATTAAGCCGACATTATGCGACGAGTACGGCCAACATGGGCGATCATTGCTGCCTGCCGGTCGTCGCCGGGTTAATCGACGGTTAATCGCCAGCCGCCATTGTGTTTTCCACTTGCTTCGTTCTAAGGCTTTATCCATGCGTCGATTGTTTTTGCTGTGGCTGTTCCTGATCTCGGGCCTGGCCCAGGCCGCCAATCCCTTCGAAACCAAACCCGATTTCCTGCCGGTGGAAAAGGCGTTCGTGTTTACCTCCGAACGCCTGGACTCCGGTGAAACCCAGCTGTTCTGGCAGATCGCCGATGGGTACTACTTGTATCAGCAGCGGCTCAAGTTCGATGGCCTGGCCGAGGCGCAAAAACCCAAGCTGCCGGAGGGTGAAGCCCACAGCGACGAGTTTTTCGGCGACCAGCAGGTCTATCGCCAGGCGCTGGAGCTGAAGATTCCGGCCGGTGCCACGGGCAAGATCAAGGTCGGCTTCCAGGGCTGCGCCGACGCCGGCCTGTGCTATCCACCCCAGACCCAAGTGGTCGACCTGGGTGGCAGCGCATCGGTGGCGGCCAGCGGCGAGGCGCCGGACCAGGCCCTGGCCAGCGGCCTGCAACAACGGGCCTTGGGCTGGAGCCTGCTGGTGTTCTTCGGCTTGGGCCTACTGCTGGCGTTCACCCCCTGTTCGCTGCCGATGCTGCCGATCCTGGCCGGGCTGGTGGTGGGCAGCGGCGCCGGGCCGAGACGCGGCCTGGCCTTGGCCGGCAGCTACGTGATCAGCATGGCCCTGGTGTACGCCGCCATGGGCGTGCTCGCCGCGCTGCTGGGCGCCAACCTCCAGGCGCTGCTGCAACAACCGTGGCTGCTGGGCAGCTTCGCGGCGGTATTCGTGTTGCTGGCGCTGCCCATGTTCGGCTTCTTCGAATTGCAATTGCCGGCCGCCCTGCGTGACCGCCTGGAAAACGCCGGGCGCCAGCGCCGCGGCGGCAGCCTGGTGGGTGCCGGGATCCTCGGGGCGCTGTCCGGCCTGTTGGTGGGCCCGTGCATGACCGCGCCGCTGGCCGGCGCGCTGCTGTACATCGCCCAGAGCGGCAATGCGCTGCACGGCGGGCTGATCCTGTTCACCATGGGCATCGGCATGGGCCTGCCACTGTTGCTGTTGGTGACCGTGGGCAACCGCTTCCTGCCCAAGCCCGGCGCCTGGATGAACCTGCTCAAGGGCGTGTTCGGCTTCCTGTTCCTGGGCACCGCGTTGCTGATGATTCGCCCGATCATCGACGGTTCGTTGTGGGTCGGCCTGTGGGGCGTGCTGTTGTTGATCGCCGCCTATAGCGCCTGGCGCCAGACCGAAGGGTTCGGCCGCATCGCCTATGTCTGCGGCAGCGCTTCGTTGCTGTTCGGCCTGTGGGGCAGCCTGCTGGTAATTGGCGCCGCGGGCGGCAGCGATGATTTCTTCCAGCCCCTGAAGGTCTACGCCGGCACCGAGGGCCGCGCGACCGTCAGCGCCCACGATGCGTTCGTCACGGTCAGCGAGCCCGCCGCCCTGCAACGGGAACTGGACGCCGCCAAGGCCCAGGGCCAGTGGGTGCTGCTGGACTACTACGCCGACTGGTGCGTGTCCTGCAAGATCATGGAAAAACAGGTCTTCGGTCGCAGCGAAGTGCTCGACGCCCTGAACGGTGTGCGTCTGCTGCGCCTGGACGTCACCGCCGACAGCCCCGCCAGCCGGGAACTGCTGGGCCGTTACCAAGTGCCGGGGCCGCCGAGCCTGCTGTGGATCGGCGCCGACGGTGAAGAACGCCGCAGCCAGCGGATCACCGGGGAAGTCGACGCCAAGGCGTTCCTGGAGCGCTGGAACCTCACCCGGGACGCGCGCTGATGCTGACGTTCACCTTGGGCACCTTTGCCATCGCCCTCAACCACCTGTTGCTCATCAGCGCCCTGGCGCTGGCGACCTTCGTGGGCTGGCGGGTGGCCAAGCGCGGGGGCGAAAACCCCGAGTCGGTACTGTTCGTGCTGTTTCTACTGGGCCTGCTGGCCGCACGGATCGGCTTCGTCGTCGCCTATTGGCAACATTACCGGGACGACCCGTGGCAGATCGTCGACCTGCGCGACGGTGGCTTCCTGGCCTGGCCGGGCATCGTGGCGCTGCTGATTGCCGCCTTGTTGTGGGCACGGCGCCGTCCGCCCCTGCGCCGACCATTGGGCTTCGGAGTCGGCAGCGGCTTGCTGTTCTGGCTGGTGGCGACCCTGTCGTTGACGATTTATGAACAAGGCACCCGGCTGCCAGACATCACCCTGCGCACCGCCGACGGCGAGACCGTGAAACTCACCGATTACCAGGGCGGCCCCCTGGTGATCAATCTATGGGCCACCTGGTGCCCGCCCTGCCGGCGTGAAATGCCGGTGCTCGAAGAAGCCCAGCAACAGCGTCCGGACCTGACCTTCCTGTTCGTCAATCAGGCCGAAAGCATGCAAAGCGTCAGCACCTACCTCGCCACCCAAGGCCTGAGCCTGGACAACGTATTGTTCGATGGCAGCGGCCGCCTCGGCCAGGCTGTCGGCTCCATGGCCCTGCCGACCACCCTGTTCTACAGCGCCGATGGCCGCCTGCTGGGCAGCCACCTGGGGGAATTGTCGGAAGCGAGCCTGGCTCGCGCCCTGGAAAACTTCGAAACGCCGGACTCGTCCACAACGCCTCACTCCGCCACAAGGAAAACGCCATGCCCCGCCTCCGCCACCTGCTGACCCTGGCCGTCGCCACCGCACTGTCGCAGGCCCCGCTGCTCCAGGCCGAAGAATTGCCTGCAGCGATCAAGAAGATCGAAGCCAAGGGCGCGAAAATCATCGGCACCTTCGACGCGCCGGACGGCTTGCGCGGTTACGCGGCGCAATACCAGAACCGTGGCATGGCGCTGTACCTGACCCCGGATGGGCAGCACGTCCTGCTGGGCAACCTGTACGACGCCGACGGCAAGGACCTGAGCGCCGAGCCACTGCAAAAACTGGTTTATGCACCGATGGCCAAGGCCATCTGGGCGAAGATGGAGGGCAGCAACTGGATCGCCGACGGCAACAAGGACGCACCGCGCACGGTGTACCTGTTCAGCGACCCGAACTGCCCGTACTGCAACATGTTCTGGGAACAGGCTCGGCCCTGGATCAAGGCCGGCAAGGTGCAGTTGCGCCACATCATGGTGGGCATCATCCGCGAAGACAGCCCAGGTAAATCCGCCGCCTTGCTGGCGGCCAAGGACCCGGAAAAAGCCCTGGCCGAGCATGAAAAGGCCGGCAAGGGCAGCCCGCTCAAACCGCTCAAAGACATACCGCCGGCCATCCAGGCAAAACTGGACGCCAACCAGCAGTTGATGGACGAACTGGAACTGTCCGCCACCCCGGCGATTTTCTATCTGGATGACAAAGGCGAGCTGCAACAGCAGCAAGGCGCGCCGTCGCCGGACAAGCTGGTGAAGATTCTCGGGCCGAAGTGACCGACAACCACTGAAAACCTTTTTTTGGGGGGCGTGCACGCATCTGCCCATCGACACCCCGTGGCGAGGGAGCTTGCTCCCGCTGGGGCGCGAAGCGGCCCTGGGACCTGCCGACTCGGTGTGTCAGGCAAATGGTTGGGGCTGCTACGCAGCCCAGCGGGAGCAAGCTCCCTCGCCACAGGTGGGCAGGCTGGATGCACCATCGACGTACACCAGCGAATCCCCTGTGAAGCCAGCCTGCTTGTGATGACAGTGGATCAGTGGTGCAAGAACTCAAGCAATGCAGCGATCACGAACGGCGGATTCTCCAGGTTGGAGATGTGCCCCGCGTCCGGAATCACTAAGCTCGGCCATCGACACCCCCCGTGGCGAGGGAGCTTGCTCCCGCTGGGGCGCGAAGCGGCCCTGGGACCTGCCGACTCGGTGTGTCAGGCAAATGGTTGGGGCTGCTGCGCAGCCCAGCGGGAGCAAGCTCCCTCGCCACCGGTGGGCAGGCTGGATGCACCATCGACGTACACCAGCGAATCCCCTGTGAAGCCAATCTGCTCGCGATGCGGTGGATCAGCTGCGCAAGACCTTCAGCAACGCCCCGGTCACGAATTCCGGATTCTCCAGATTGGAAATATGCCCCGCCTCCGGAATCGACACATGGGGGCAACCGATCAGTTCGGCCATTTCCAGCGACTCGGACGGCGGACGCGGTTTGTCCTGGTCGCCGCACATCACCACTGTGCCCTTGGCATCCAGCGCATGCAGGCGCGGCAGGATGTCGTCCCGACCGAAAATGATCCGCCCCAGCGGTACGATGCTGGCGCGTAGGCGATCGCTTGGCAGCGCGGCCAATGTGGCGCGAAACTGCTGGCAGAGCGCCGATTGCGGGTCGATACCCGGTCGGAAGAAGATCGGCACGACAATGTCCAGCAACGGCTCGGGAATGCTGCCGCTGGCTTCGATCTTGTCGAACAGTGAAAAGTAGTACTGACGGGTCTGTTCTGGCTCGACGCCCACGTAAGTGTCCATCAGCACCAGCGACTGGATCCGCGTGGGCGCCGCCAGCGCCAGCCGCGTCCCCCACATCCCGCCCACCGAAAGCCCCACCAGGTGGAAGCAGTCGATGCTCAAGTCATCCAGCAGCTCCATCATCTGGCGGGCCAGATCGTTCAGTGAACTCATGCCCTCCGGCATTTGCCCCGACTGGCCATGGCCCCAAAGGTCCGGAGCGATCACCCGGTAATGCCTGGACAACACCTCGATCTGCGGCGCCCACATGGCGTGGTCCCATAGATAGCTGCCGCCCAGCAGCACCACCGGGCCCTGACCCTGGTCCAGGTAGTAAAGGGGTTGTCCGTCGATCATTGCAATTGGCATCGAGAAACTCCTTGTCTGAATGTGCAAAGCCCCGGCAGCCTGACCCGATAAACGGCCAATCGTCAATCGCCACAGCTATCCCTACCTGAACGGACCTGTAAAGTCTGACAGTAGATTTGCCGCAGCGCCGGCGATAGCTTGGACACTCGGAACGACAGCGGATGGAGAATCCTCATGACTAAAGCTGAGCTTCAAGCGTTCGCCCAAGAGCAAGTTGATCTCCTGAAGCCCAAGGCTGCCAACACGGACAAACCGTCCGGCCAGCGAGCCAAGGGAAAACTGCAATTCTTCGAGGCGATTCTGGCCGCGTATGACAACTCCCAGACCCCGGAACAGTTCGGTTTGCTGGATGCGGTCAATGACAGCCTCCAGAAGATTGGCGCATTTGCTTCCGGCGTGACCTTTTTCAGTAAACCGGAAGAATGTTGCAAAAAATAAAGTCATCGCAAGCAAGCTCGCACAGAAGATTCGCGTCGTACACAAACCACTGTGGGAGCGAGCTCGCTCGCGATGAGGTCTTCATAGACGCCGCAAAACTACATGCCTTCCAACTCCGCCATCAAATCATTCAACCGATCTACCTTCTCCTCGGTGATCTCGCTGGCCGCCAGCCCATCGATGTAGTCGGCCAGTTCCTGCACCGTGCTGCATTCGAACATCGCCCGCAGCGGTACGTTGCGTTGCAGGGCCTTTTGCACCCGTGAGGCGATTTGCGTCGCCAGCAAGGAATGCCCACCCAGTTCGAAGAAGTTGTCCCGCACCCCCACCCGCTCGACTTTCAGCACCTGGGCCCAGATGTCTGCCAGGGTCTGCTCCAGTTCATTGCCGGGGGCCTGGTAGTCCTGGCTTTGCAACTGGCCGATCTCCAGGGCCGGCAAGGCCTTGCGGTCGAGCTTGCCGTTGGCGTTGAGCGGCAGGCGCTCGAGCCACAGCCAGTGCAGCGGCACCATGTATTCCGGCAATTCGGCCCGCAGGCGCTGCTTGATGCGTTCCAGGCGTTCGGCAGGTTTGAGCGCCGAGTCGGTGGCAACAAGATAGCCCACCAGATGCTTGCCATTGACGCCCTCCTGCACACCCACCGCCCCATCACGCACTTCCGGCTGTTCATGCAAGCGCGCCTCGATTTCACCCAGCTCGATGCGGTAGCCGCGGATCTTCACCTGATGGTCGATGCGCCCGACGTACTCCAACACCCCATCGCTGCGCCGCCGCGCCAAGTCGCCGGTACGGTACAGCCGCTCCCCCGGCGCGCCGAACGGATTCGGCACGAACACTGGGGCGGTACGCAGGGGATCGCTGACATAACCACGCCCGACCCCGGTGCCCGCCACGCACAACTCACCCACCGCGCCCAGCGGCACCAGGTCCAGCGCGCCGTCGAGCAGGTACAGACGATTGTTGTCGGTGGGGGTGCCAATCGGCAGATACGTACCACGGGTCGAGGCCAGGTCCACCCGGAAGAACGCCACGTCGTCGGAACATTCCGCCGGGCCGTAGGCGTTGACCAGACCGATGTCCGGGTAACGCAACAACCACTGGTGGGCCAGTTCCGGCGGCATCGCTTCGCCGGTGGGCAGCATCCAGCGCAAGCCGTCCAGACCGATGCGTTCCTGGGCAAGCATGCCCTGGATCAGCGACGGCACGCTTTCCAGCACGGTGATGCCCTGCTGCTGCACATGCTCCAGCAGCCCTTGCGGGTCGTGGGCAATGGCGTTGGGCACGATGTCGACCCGGGCACCGAACAACGGCGCGGCCAGGAACTGCCAGACCGAAATATCGAAGCTCTGGGACGCCGTCTGGGCAATCACATCCACCTCGCTCAGCGCCAGGTACGGCACTTTGCTCAGTTGGTTATTGAGCATCCCTCGCTGCGCCACCATAACGCCTTTGGGCAGGCCGGTGGAACCGGAGGTGTAGATCACGTAGGCGAGGTTATCCGGCCCGCTGTAGACCCCTGGGTTTTCCAGCGAAAGAGCGCTGGCCTGGACGGCTTCCCACACCAGCAACTTCGGTCGTCCGGAGCAGGCGAACTCGTCCAGCAACGCCTGCGCCTGGGCCTGGCAGGCCTGGGTGCAAACCAGTAACGGCGTGCGACTCAATTCGATGATACGGCCCAGGCGCTGGCTCGGCAGGCCGGGATCCAGCGGCAGGTAGCCGGCACCGGCCTTGAAGCTGCCGATGATCATACCCAGCAGCTCGGCATCCCGTTCGGCCAGCAGCGCTACGGGCTGATCCAGGCCGACACCGGCAGCGATCAGGGCGTGGCCGAGGCGGTTGCTGCGTGCATTCAGCTCGGCGTAGCTGTAGCTCGTGTCCAGGCAACTGACCGCAGGGCGGTGGGGATGAGCCGCGACCCGCGCCTCGAACAGCTCGACGTAGCTCTGTTCCAACGGATAGGCATGTTCGCTCTGGTTGCAGCCTTCAATCAGGAAATCCTGCTCTTGGGCACCGATCAGCGGCAACTCGCTCATGTCACCGTGCAAGCCCTCCATCAGCGCCAGCAGCAGCCGCTTGAACTCACTCAGCAAGCCCTGGACGGTGGCTTCATCGAAGTAGCGCTGGTCGTACGAAAGGTGCAGCCCCAGGTCATCGCCCGGGTAGCAGACCGCCGTCAGCGGGAAGTTGGTGTGGGTGCGGCCCGAGTCCGAAGTGGCGTTGAGGCTTTGGGCGCGGTCCAGCACCGAGACCTCCACGGGCGCATTCTCGAACACGAACAAACTGTCGAACAGCGGCTGGCCCTTGGGCAGTTCGCTGGCCTCCTGGATGTTCACCAGCGGCAGGTATTCGTATTCGCGCAGTTGCATGTTGTGATCCAGCAAATCGCTGAGCCATTGACGCACGCTGCAACGCTGATGGTCCTCGGGCATCTGCACGCGCAAGGCGATGCTATTGATGAACAGCCCCACAGTGCGTTGCATCTGCGGCAGCTCTACCGGGCGCCCGGCCACGGTGACGCCGAACAGCACGTCGCGGTCGCCGCTGACCCGCCGCAGGACCAGGGCCCACGCCGCCTGGGCAAACGTGTTGACCGTCAGTTGATGGGCCTGGGCCAGTTCCCGCAGCCGTGCGCCGTCCCGGGCATCGAGACGGGTGTAGCAGTCGCCGACGATCATGCCGCCGCTGTCACCGGCGTGCTCGCGCAGGAACGGCCGGTCGCCAGGAATCGGCGTGGTCCGCTCGAAGCCTTGCAGGTTGTGCTGCCACCACTGGCGGGCTGCGGCCAGGCTCTGGCGCTGCAACCAGCCGATGTAGTCGCGATAGCGCGGCGGCACGGTCAACTGCGGTTCGCGGTTTTCACCCAGGGCGGTGTAGATCTCGAAGAAGTCGTCCATCAGCAGCGAACGGCACCAGGCATCGATGAGAATGTGGTGGTTACTCATCATGAACCAGTAGCGTGCCGCGCCGACCCGAATCAGCCGCAGATGGAATGGCGCCTGGTTCAACAGATCGAAACCGGCCTCTCGCTCGTTCTTGAGCAGTGCCTGGAGCTTGGTTTCCTGGGCGTCTTCGGGCACCTCGGACCAGTCGAGATAATCCACCGGCGTGCTGCCGGGCCGGTGGATAATTTGCAGCATGTCTTCGCCAACGTTCCAGCAGAACGACGCGCGCAAGGCTTCGTGACGGGCGATAACCGCCTGCCAGGCCTGGGCAAAACGCTGCGGGTCCAGTTCGCTGTTGATGCGGTAGCGATCCTGCATGTAGTACAGGCCCGTGCCCGGTTCCAGCAAGGTGTGCAGAAGCATGCCTTCCTGCATCGGCGTCAGCGGGTAGACGTCTTCGATCTGCGCGGCCGGCACCGGCAGGCTGTCGAGCTGGCCCTGGGTCAGCTTCGCCAAGGGGAAGTCCGATGGTGTCAGGCCGCCCGCCTCGTCTGTCAGGCAGTGCTCGATCAGGCGTTGCAACTCATCGAGGTAGGCATCGGCCAGGGTCGCGATGGCCTGACGATCATGCCGTTCGCGGCTGAACGTCCAGCGCAGCACCAACTCGCCACCGCTGACCTGGCTGTCGATACTCAGCTCATTGGGCAGCGGCGCATCGGGATCGTGGATCGCCCCCAACGGCGCCTCCAGCGGCTGGAACAGCGCATCATGACCCAAGGTCTGGTCGAGCTGGCCCAGGTAGTTGAAGGTGATCGCCGCATGCGGCAGGTTGGCCATCGTCTGGCGAGTCGCGGCGTCGGCCAGGTAGCGCAATACGCCATGGCCGAGGCCCTTGTGGGGCACTGCGCGCAATTGTTCCTTGATGGCCTTGATAGACGCTCCGAAGTCTTCGGCCGCTGGGCTCAGGCGCACGGGATAGACACTGGTGAACCAGCCGACGGTGCGGGTGAGGTCAATGTCGTCGAACAGCGCTTCGCGGCCGTGGCCTTCAAGCTGGACCAGGGCCGAGGCATGGCCGCTCCAGCGGCACAGCACACGGGCCAGGGCGGTAAGCAGCAGGTCGTTGACTTGGGTGCGGTAGGCGCTCGGCGCCTGTTGCAACAGTTGCCGGGTGCGCTCGGCGTCCAGGCGCACGCTGACGGTTTCAGCATGACGTTCCAGGAGCCCGCCCTCGGGATTCGCGCACGGCAGCGGCACCTGCGTGCCGCTCAACTGTGCTCGCCACCACGCCAGTTCTTCGCGCAGAGATTCGCTGCCGGCGTAAGCCTGCAAGCGCGCGGCCCAGTCCCGCATTGGGCTGGTCTTGGCTGACAATTGCGCCGCCTGCCCGATGGCGAGCGGGCGGTAGACGGTTTGCAAATCGTCCATCAACACCCGCCACGACACACCGTCGACCACCAGGTGATGGATGACGATCAGCAACCGTTGCTGGCCGTCGGGGAACTGCGCCAGCACTGCGCGCAGCAATGGCCCGGTGGCCAGATTGAAACGGCTCTGCGTCTCGGCAAACAGCGCTTCGCAATCCTGCGCGGTGTCCACGGACACGTGCCGCAACAGCGCCGCGTCAGACAACGGCTGGTGCTCGGCCCGCCAGTGCCCGGTGCTTTCGTCGAAGCCCAGGCGCAAGGCATCATGGTGCTGGAGGAGGCTGCGCAGTGCCTGTTCCAGCGGTTGCGGCGCCAGGGCCGTAGTCGGCTCCAGCACCAGTGCCTGGTTCCAGTGATGCCGGTTGGGAATCGGGCGCTCGAAGAACCAGTGCTGGATCGGCGTCAACCCGGACTCACCCTGCAACAGGCCCTGCTCGGCAAGCACCTGCTGGCTGCGCGTGGCAACCGCGGCCAAAGTCTGCACGGTCTGGTGCTGGAACAAGTCCCGGGGGGTGAAATGAATGCCCTGCTGCCGAGCGCGGCTGACCACCTGGATGGACAGGATCGAATCGCCGCCCAGCTCGAAGAAATTATCGTTGAGGCCCACCTGCGTCACGTTCAGCACGTCGCACCAGATCGCCACCAAGGTCTGTTCCAGGGCATTGCTCGGCGCCACGTAGTGTTGGCGATTGAGTTCGGGATCGGGCATCGGCAAGGCGCGGCGGTCGAGCTTGCCGTTGGCGGTCAGCGGCATGCTCGCCAGCAGGATCAGGTGCGTGGGCACCATGTAGTCCGGCAACTGGGCCTTGAGGTGGTTTTTCAAGGCGTCGCGCAGGGCCGCTTGTCGCCCGTCGTCCTGGCTGGCGACGTCGCTCACCAGATAGCCGGCCAGTTGCTTGCCCCCCGGCGTGTCGAGGGCCAGTACCACGGCCTCGCGCACCGCGTCATGTTCCAGCAAACGGGTTTCGATTTCCCCCAGCTCGATGCGGAAGCCGCGGATTTTCACCTGATGGTCGATCCGTCCCAGGTACTCCACCAGCCCATCGGCACGCTGGCGCACCAGATCGCCGGTGCGATACAGGCGTCCACCATCGGTGGCGAACGGGTCGGCGACGAAACGCTCGGCGGTCATCCCCGGACGCTGGTGATAACCCTGGGCCAGACCGGCGCCGCCCACATACAACTCACCCGTGGCGCCTGGCGGCACCAACGCCAGGTCGGCGTCGAGGATGTACGCCATGCGGGCGCCAATCACGCTGCCAATCGGCACACTGGCCGCGCCCTCTTCCAGGCGCTCCGGAGCCAGGCTTGCCAACGGCATGACCACGGTTTCGGTCGGACCATAGGCATTGAAGAACAGGCTCGGGTTGAACGCCGCGCGAATGCGCTGCAAATGCTCGCCCGTCAGGGCTTCGCCACCGGTGATGCACATGCGCACCGGCAGGGTCTGTCCCTGGGTCGCCAGCCACTGCGCCAGCTGGCTGCCGTAGCTGGGGGTGAAGCCAAGAATGTTGATGCGATGCTGGCGAATCAGCCCGCAGATTTCCTCGGCGTCCCATTGGCCCTGGGCCCGCAGCACCACGTGGGCGCCACTGAGCAATGGCACCAGCAGACGTTCAGTGGCCGCATCGAAGTTGATGGAATAGAAATGCAGCTCGCAATCGTCCGGGCGCATGCCGAAACGCTGGATCACTGCCTGGCAATGCATGGCGATTTCACCATGGGACACCACCACGCCCTTGGGCTTGCCGGTGGAGCCGGAGGTGTAGATCAGGTAGGCCTGGTGTTGCGGCAGGTTGATCAGCGGCAGCGCGTGATCCGGGTACTGCGCCAAGGCCGGCGAATCATCTTCCAGGCACCAGCAGCCCACGCCGTCGGGCAATGCACCGAGGGCCTGGAGCATCGCCCGGTCGCTGAGCAACAGGCTGATGCCACTGTCTTCGATCATGTAGTGCAGGCGATCCAGCGGGTATTCCGGATCCAGCGGCACATAGGCACCGCCGGCTTTGAGAATCGCCAGCAGGCCAATGACCATTTCCAGCGAACGCTCCAGGGCCAGGCCCACCCGCACCTGCGGCCCGACGCCTCGCTCGCGCAGCATCCAGGCCAGACGATTGGCGCTGCTGTTCAGTTGCGCATACGTCAGGGTCTGCCCGGCAAAAGTCAGGACCGGCGCATCGGGACGCATCCGCGCCTGTTCGTCGAACAACTCATGGAGGCATCGATCCAGGCGATGCTCACCGGGCTCGACGCCCAGGCTGTCGAGCAGTTGTTGCTGCTCGCGGGTGTCCAGCAACGGCAGTTCGCTCAGGCGTCGGGCCGGATCGTCCAGCAACGCTTCCAGCAGATTGCGCCAGTGCCCGGCCATGCGCGCGATGCGCGGTTCGTCGAACAGGTCGGTGCTGTAGGTCAGGCAGCAACCCAGGCGTTGGTCCAGGTCGGTGACTTCCAGGTTGAGGTCGAACTTGGTGGCCCGGGCGTCGTTGACCAAGTATTCCACCGTCATGCCGGCCAACGTGCGGCTCTGCTGGAACTCCCAGCGCTGCACGTTGCACATCACCTGGAACAGCGGGTTGTAAGCCGCACTGCGCGGCGGTTGCAGGGCTTCCACCAGATGATCGAATGGCAAATCCTGGTGGGACTGGCCTTCGATGACGGTGTGGCGCACCTGTTCGAACAGCTCGCCCACCGACATCTGCCCGTCAAGCTCGCAACGCAACACTTGGGTGTTGAGGAACGCACCGATCAGCCCTTCGCTTTCCGGGCGGATGCGGTTCGCCACCGGCGCGCCGATGCGCAAGTCGGTCTGACCGCTGTAGCGGTAGAGCAACACGGCCAGGGCGGCGGTCATGGTCATGAACAGGGTAAGGCCCTGTTGCGCGTTGAAGGCGCGGACCCGCGCCGCCAAATCATCGCTGAGGTCGAAACGGAACAGTTCACCGCGATGGCTTTGCACCGACGGACGCGGGCGATCGCCGGGCAGCTCCAGCAGCGGATGTTCGCGGCCCAGTTGCGCGGTCCAGTAGTCCAACTGCCGTTGACGCTCGCCGGACTCCAACCACTGACGCTGCCAGACGCTGTAGTCCAGGTACTGCACCGGCAAGGGTTCCAGGGGCGATTCGCGATCGTCGATAAAGGCTTCGTACAGCGCGCTCAGTTCACGGGCAAAAATGTCCATCGCCCAGCCTTCGGTGACGATGTGGTGCAGCGTCAGCACAAAGTAATGCTCATGCTCGGCGGTCTTGACCAGACAGGCCCGCAGCAGCGGCCCGGTTTCCAGGTCGAAGGGCTGGTGCGCCTCGCTGTCGGCCAGTTGCTGCACCCGCTGTTCGCGGACATCAAAGGCCAGCATCGAGAAGTCCTTCCAGTCCATGCGCAGGCCCGTCTCGCCGTGCACCTGCTGGTGGGCCACGCCGTCAACGCTCGGGAACGTGGTGCGCAGGGTTTCGTGGCGCAGGATCAACGCCTGCAAGGCCGCCTCGAAGCGCCCGACATCCAGCACCCCGCGCAGGCGCGCCATGCCACCGACGTTGTAGGCCGGGCTGTCCGGCTCCATCTGCCAGAGGAACCACATGCGCTGCTGGGAGTAGGACAGCGGCACCGGTTGGCTGCGGTCAACCTTCTCGATCGGTGGCTGGCGGTTGGCCTGGCCGCTGGCCTGGATCAAGCGCACCTGTTCGGCGAAGGCCCCCAGCTCACTGGCCTCGAACAAAGTGCGCAGCGGCAGTTCGACATCGCAGGTTTGGCGGGTGCGGGAAATGATCTGGGTCGCCAGCAGCGAATGACCGCCGAGCGCAAAGAAATCGTCCCGCAGGCCAATGCGCGCAAGGCCCAGCACCTCGCGCCAGATGCCGGCGATTTGCTGTTCGAGGACGCTGGCCGGCTCGACGTGCTCGCGCACCTGCCATTGCGGTTCGGGCAAGGCGCGGCGGTCGAGCTTGCCGCTCGGCCCCAGGGGCATAGCGTCCAGGCGCAGCAGTTGGGTGGGCACCATGTAGTCGGGCAGTTCGGCGGCCAGGGCGGTTCTGAGTCGAATGTTCAACGCGTCCTGGTCCTGAGCGATATCCGGGGCGGTGTAATAGCCGATCAACTGCGGGCCAGCCGAGGTGTCGCGCACCAGCACCGCCACTTGGGCGACGCCGTCCTGGGCCAGCAGGCGCGCTTCGATTTCCTGTGGCTCGACCCGAAAACCGCGCAGCTTGACCTGCTGGTCGAGGCGGCCAAGGTACTCGATCACGCCGTCGGCGTTCCAACGCGCACGGTCACCGGTACGGTATAACCGCGCACCGGCCTGTCCCAATGGGTCGGCAACAAAACGCTCGGCGCTCAGGCCCGGACGCCCGAGGTAACCCCGGGCCAGGCCCAGGCCGCCAATGCACAGCTCGCCTGGCACGCCGGCCGGCACGGGATTGAGGTTGCTGTCGAGTACCCGGCACAGGACGTTGCCCAAGGGCCGGCCGATCGGCGAGCGCTCAGCATCGGCCTCGGTGCAATGCCAATGGGTGACGTTGATCGCGGTTTCGGTCGGGCCGTAGCGGTTGTGTAATTGCACTGACGGCAGTTGCGCCAACACCCGGTTGCGCAGTTCGGCGGGCAAGGCCTCGCCACCAGAGAACAGCCGGCGCAGGCTGGTGCAGCGGGCGCTCAGCGGCTCTTCGATAAACAGGCTGAGCAGCGGCGGTACGAAGTGCAGCGTGGTGACGCCAAACTGCTGCACCAACTGGGCGATGCGGTGCGGGTCACGGTGCTCGCCGGGGCCGGCCAGGACCAGTTGACTGCCGGTGATCAGCGGCCAGAAGCACTCCCAGACCGACACGTCGAAACTGATGGGGGCCTTTTGCATCAGCACATCGGTGGCATCCAGCCCGTAGGTCGCTTGCATCCATTGCAGGCGCTCGGCCAAAGCCGCGTGGGTATTGCCGACGCCCTTGGGCTGGCCGGTGGAGCCGGAGGTGTAGATCACGTAGGCCAGGTGGTCGCCGTGCAGGTGCAGGCCCGGCGGGTTGCTCGGCCATTGTTCCAGGTGCAGGGCGTCCATGGCGATGACACTGACGCCGTCGCAGGCGGGTAAACGCTCCAGCAACGCGGTCTGGGTCAGCAGCAGGTCGACGCCGCTGTCGTCGAGCATGTAGGCCAGGCGTTCGGTCGGGTAGTCCGCATCCAGCGGCACATAGGCACCGCCGGCCTTGATGATGGCCAGCACACCGATGAGCAACTGCGGCGAACGCTCGGCGGCAATCGCCACGCACACGTCCGGGCCCACGCCCTTGTCCCGCAGGTAGTGGGCCAGGCGATTGGCCTGGGCGTGCAGCTCGGCATAATCGAGTTGACCACCGTCCCAGCGCAGGGCGATCCGTTGCGGCGTGCTGCGGGCCTGCTCGTTCAACAGCTCCGGCAGCCATTGGCTGGCCGGCGCGCATGGGGCCGCGCTCCACTGCTGCTGTTGGCTGTGTTCATCGGAGGTCAATAACGGTACATCGCCGATGGCTTGCTGCGGATCGGCACAGACCGCCCGCAACAGATTGCAGTAATGCGTTGCCAAGCGCTCGATGGTCGCCGCCTCGAACAGTTCGTCGGCGTAGTCGAACGACAGGGTCAAGCGGCCGTTGCGATCTTCTTCGCTGTGCAATTGCAGGTCGAACTTGGCTTCGCGGCTATGCCACGGCAACTCCTCGGCCAGCAGCCCCGGCAGACGGCGCAAGGCACTCAGGTCACGCTGCTGGTGGTTGAACATCACTTGGAACAGGCCTTGCTCGCGCGCCTCGGGAAACGCTTCGAGCAGTTGTTCGAATGGCAAGTCCTGGTGGGCCTGGGCCCCGAGCGTGGCTTCCCGGGCCTGGGCCAGCAGCGCGGCGAACGGTTGACGGGAATCGACCTGCCCGCGCAGCACCTGGGTGTTGATGAAGAAGCCGATCAGCCCCTGGGTTTCCAGGCGCGGACGGTTGGCGTTGGGCACGCCGATGCGAATGTCGGATTGCCCGGTGTAACGCTGCAACAGCGCCTGGAAGGCTGCTAGCAACAGCATGAACGGCGTCGCGTCATGGGCCTGGGCCACGTGGCGCAGGGCCTCGCCGAGGTCCTTGTCCAGGCGCAGGCTGTGCCGCGCGGCGCTGCGCTGGCGTTGCGCGCTGCGTGGGTGATCCGTGCCCAGCACCAGGGCCGATTGTTCAGCGCCCAGTTGCTGCGTCCAGTAGCTCAGTTGGCGCTCGGCCTCGCCCTGGGCGAGCCATTGGCGTTGCCAACTGCCGTAGTCGGCGTATTGCAAGGACAATGGCGCCAGTTCAGCAACCTGGCCTTGGGACGCGGCGGCGTACAAGCGGGAGAATTCTTCGATCAAGACACTCATCGACCAGCCGTCGGCGATGATGTGGTGCAACGTCACCAGCAGTTGGTGATCATCCTCGTCGAGGCGCAACAGGCTGACCCGCAGCAGCGGCCCTTTCTCCAGATCGAACGGCGTGGCCGCTTCGTCTTCTCGAACCTGCCGCGCCCGGGCTTCGCGCGAGTCGGCAGGCAGGTCGCCGAGGTCGATGACATGCAGCTTGAATTCCCCTGCTGGATCGATCTGTTGCAGCGCCACGCCATCGCGCTCCAGGAACCGCGTGCGCAGGGACTCATGACGCTCGATCAGTTGCTGGAAACTGGTGCGCAACGCGTCTTCGTCCAGCCCGCCGCGCAGGTGCAAGGCGCCGGGAATATTGTAGGCATGGCTCGTCGGATCGAGCCGCCAGGTAATCCACAAACGGTTCTGGGCCAGGGATTGCGGCAACGCTTCGTCCCGCGACCATGCGCTGATCGCTCCTTGAGGCTGGCCGCCGTCCTGTTGCTGGTTCGCCACCGCTTCGGCGAACGCGGCCAGGGTCGGGGCTTCGAACAGCAGGCGCAGGTTCAGTTCCAGCCCCAGGATTTCCCGTAGTCGTGCGATCACCTGGGTGGCGGCGATGGAATTACCGCCCAACAGGAAGAAGTGATCGTCAGCCTGGATTTGTTCGACCTGCAGCTGCTCCCGCCAGATTTGGCCGATGAGCGTTTGCAGCTCGGAGGACGGCGCAGACTCGTCAGCGCCTTCTATCTCGGCTGACGGGAACTGTGCATAACTGTCCAAGCTGCCGTCGGCCAATCGACTGCGACACGCCGAGCGCTGCAACTTGCCGCTGGAGGTCTTGGGCAACGCGCCGGGATTGAGCAGCACCACCACGCTCGGGGCTTGCTGGCAGGCCTCGGCCACGGCTTGGCGAATGGCTTTGATCAAGGCTTCGGGCGGCAGGATTTTCTGCACGCTGCGGCTGATTTCCGCGGCGATGCCGATGCCTTCCTCGCCGCCATCGTTGACCGCGAACGCCGCCACCCGGCCCTTGCGCACCACCTCCACTTCGCGCTCGATGGCTTGCTCGATGTCCTGGGGATAGAGGTTATGCCCGCGCACGATCAGCAGGTCTTTCAGGCGACCGGTGATGAACAGCTCGCCGTCGCGCAGGAAACCCAGGTCGCCGGTACGCAGCCAGGTCCGGCCATCGTGCTGGACAAAGGTCTTGGCGCTGGCTTCGGGGTTGCGCCAATAGCCCAGGGCGATGCTCGGGCCGGCAGCCCAGACTTCACCGACCTGATTGTCGGCCAACGGCTGCGCCGTAGCGGGCTCGACGATCAGCACCGCGTGCCCGGGCTGACTGACACCGCAACTCATCACCGCACTGCCCTGCCCCGGCTCGGCTCGGTTTTGCGCCAGTGCCGCATCATCCACCCGCAGCGAAGGAATGCCGTGGCGGCGTGGCGTGCCGGCGACGAACAGGGTCGCTTCGGCCAGGCCGTAGGAGGCCATGAAATTGTCCGGCGTGAAACCGCACGAGGCGAACTTCTCGGCAAAACGTTCCAGGGTGTCGAGGCGGATCGGCTCGGAACCGGAATAGGCCACGCGCCAGCCGCTCAGGTCGAGACGCTGCAGGGCCGAGTCACTGACCCGTTCGCTGCACAGCCGATAGGCGAAGTCCGGGCCACCGCTGATGGTGCCGCCGTATTCGCTGATCGCTTCGAGCCAACGCAGGGGGCGGGCCAGGAAGTAGGCCGGCGACATCAGTACACACGGGACGCCGCTGAACACCGGCTGCAGCAAACCGCCGATCAAGCCCATGTCGTGGTACAGCGGTAGCCAACTGACGATGACGTCATCAGGGTTCAGGTCGATGCCAAAGCCATGGCGGATCAGCAACTCGTTGGCCACCAGGTTGCCATGGCTGACCTGCACGCCCTTGGGCAACGCGGTGGAGCCGGAGGTGTATTGCAGGAAGGCAATGTCATCGTCCTGCAGCGTCGGCATCCGCCATTGCCCGGCGCGGGACGGGTCGAGGGTATCGACACACAACACCGGCGGCGCCGATTCGATGGCTTGCAACGGCTCGCGCAGATCACTGCGGGTGAGCAACAGGCGCGGTTCGGCGTCGGCAATGATCGACAGCAAGCGCTCTTGATGATGGCGACGGGTGGACTCCGGCGGATAGGCCGGCACGGCAATCACCCCGGCATAGAGGCAACCAAAGAACGCCGCGACGTAGTCAGGGCCGCTGGGGAACAGCAGCACGGCGCGATCACCCAGCGCGGCCTCGGCCTGCAAAGCGGCGGCGATGGTCCGGGCACGCAAGTCCAGGTCGCGATAACTCAACACCACACCCTGCCCGGGGGTGTCGGCAAGGAAGCGCAGGGCCACCCGGTCCGGCGTCAACGCGGCGCGGCGCTGGAGGGCATGAGCCAGGGTGCTGGGGAGTTCGAACGCGTCGGTCATGGGGGTTTCCTGCCTGAATTCGGCTTGCAAGTTGTCCCCCATGGAACGGATAACCGCGGCAAATAATTAGTCGGGCAGCCGACTCACCGAGGCCTGCTGCGAAGCAGCCAGCTGCCAGGCACCGCGGCAATGGGTCGCGGTGCCGAGGCTGGACTTTATTGCATCAATAATTCTTCTTCTCAATTGACAATCATTATCATTAAGCCTAATTTGGCGCTCGATGTGTAGGACGGGTCCGGCATCCGGACGTCCTGCTAACTTTTTGCAGCAAGGTGAATTCCATGACGGAACAAGTATCCACAAGCAGGTGCGACTCACCGTTACTCCAGGCATTCGTGGACAACCGATTGATCCTGGTCAAGATCGCGGCACGCATTACCGGCTGCCGATCCCGCGCGGAGGACGTGGTGCAGGACGCATTTTTCCGGCTGCAATCGGCGCCCCAGATCACCTCCTCGTTCAAGGCGCAGCTCAGCTATCTGTTCCAGATCGTGCGCAACCTGGCGATCGACCACTACCGCAAGCAGGCGCTGGAACAGAAATACTCGGGGCCGGAAGAGGAAGGGTTGAACGTGGTGATCCAGGGTGCTTCGCCAGAAACCTCCCATATCAACTTTTCCACGCTGGAACACATCGCCGACGCGCTGACCGAACTGCCCAGCCGCACCCGCTATGCCTTCGAGATGTATCGCCTGCATGGCGTGCCACAGAAGGACATCGCCAAGGAACTGGGGGTCTCGCCGACCCTGGTGAACTTCATGATCCGCGATGCCCTGGTGCATTGCCGCAAGGTGTCGGGGGTTCGCGGGGATACCTTCGCCCGGCGGTGATTTTGCAGTGGCTTTGCTGGCCCCATCGCGAGCAAGCTCGCTCCCACAAGGGATTTGGGTGTTCACAACGTTGGTGTTCACCACAAATCCCTGTGGGAGCGAGCTTGCCCGCGATGGCGGCCTGATGACCGCCCCTACCCTTACATCAACCCACACCGATCAAAAAACCGCTCACGCCCCAGGATCATCAGCGCCGCGCGTTTGTGAGGGAAATCAAATTCCTTTTCACAGTGGAAACACTGGTTGTGCAGGTGCCCGATCATCCGGGCATTGTCGGCCCGGGGCTCGGCGACCACGCGCTGGGTGCGCGGATCGTCCAGGAACAGGTAATGCACCAGCGCCGACAGCCAACTGGCCACCTTGTGCGGCCCTCGGTGCTGCTCTTCACCCACCAACATGTGGATGCCGCGATCATAGTTGCCGGCGTCATAGAACGGCGCGATCCGATCTTCCTTGGCCCAATAGGCTTCGAAATAAGCGAACGGCTGGTCATCGAAACAGCCGATCAAGGTCAAGACCCGGGGATCGGCCTGCAGCTTGCCCAGGTACTGGCGATGCTGTTCCAGGCTGCCCTCCTCCTGCCAGAAGCTCGCCACCCGCGGGCTGTTCTGCCAGCGGTTGAAACGTTCCAAGTCCTGCTCGATTTCCAGGGTGCGCAAGGACACCCAGGCCCCCAGCCGCGCATCGAAACGCCGATACACTTCGCCACGGGGTTTGATGGGCCGACGTGGATGGCGGCGGCCATCGGTGATGACCATCTGTTGCGGGTAACTGCCGTTGAACGACTCCCCCAGCCAAGGCTGCGGTAATTGCCAGAACATTGTGCGCTCGCAAAAGTACTCACCGGCACGCTCAGTGGCCGTCAACAAACCGCTGAGCAAGGCTTCGCCGGGGCGCTCGTCGAGGTGCCAGGTCAAGCGCTGGCAGTCGGGATGGCGAGCAAACAGCCAATAGCAGGCCGCCCATAGCGCCGGGCCCACCGGGCGGTCGTTGATCTCCTGCAAGTGCACGTGCAACTCGGGACCGCGCGCAAGGCGCAGCCGGATCAGCGGCGCACCTTCGAGCATCAGGCTCAGGTGGCGTTCGGTTTCATCGGCGCCGAGGCGACGGCCGCCGGGCAAGGGCAACGTCGTCGGGTGGTTGAGGTTGGACATGGGAGCGGCTCGCGTATTCGTCGGTAGTCAACGTGTGACGTGAGCCGGGGCGGGAAATTTAGTGTCGCCCTCAGTGGGAATGCGTGGAGACCAGCTGGATCTGATAGGGCTGGAAAATCTTCAGCATCTGACCGTTATCCCGCAGCGTTTGCAGCAACTGTGCGAACGCTTCACTGGAAATGGGCGCCTGTGGCCGAATCAGCGCGTAATGGTGGTAAATCTGGTCGATGCGTTCAGACACCAGCAATTGCGGGCCGACTTCGGGATTGCGCAACACGTAATCGTTGAGGTACGAACGGGTCACCAGGGCGATATCCGCGCGCCCGCGCAAGACCATCAGCAGATTGCTGTCGTGGGAATACGTCAGCGTGGCGTTGTATTGACCGGCGAGAAACTTGGGGTCGGCGTTGAATTCGGCAAAGGCGTAGTGATAACCGCTAAACAACGCCAGGCGCTTGCCCCTGAGGTCGGCAAAATAACTTTGCTGGCGCTCCGGCTGGCGCTGGGCGACGAAGACTTCCGCATCTTCCAGGCCCATGTCCACCGACGTGTGCGGCACATCCTGCCAACCCCATTCGGGATTCTCGAAAATCGCCATGTCGACCCGGCCCTGCTTGAAATCATTGAAGCGACGCGGGATCGATGTCGGCACCAGCACGAACTGATAGTCGGTTTGCGCCTGGTTCAAGGCCTCCACCATTTGCGGCAGCAGGCCGGTGTCGGCGCCGTTCTCAGGACGAACGGTATAAGGCGGAAAATGCGCCGCACCGATCCGTACCAGTTGCGCTGCCTCGGTCGGCAACGCCAGACAAACGGCCAGAGCAGCCAGCACCAGACGCGAGGTCATCCCCATCGGCGAAAACGTCAAGATAACCCACTCCCCAAAAGTCCCCATCAATAACAATCAAGCTAGGCGGTTTCAGTCACTTAGCCAGCCACGCACGGTCATTTAAGGTATTGCTCGATTATTGTTTTTCTTCAAGCACCAGGATCAGGGCTTGCTCGGCCAGCTCATCGAGGCTCAGGCTGCCTTCGGCGCGAAACCAGGTGGTGGTCCAGGACAACGCTCCCGTGAGGAACCGCCGGGTAATGAACACGTCACCGCGAATATACCCGGCCTCCTTGGCCTGGCCCAGGACCTCGAGCCACAAGTCTTCATAAATATCACGCAGGGCCAGCACGTGCCGCTGCCCTTCCTGCGATAACGAACGCCATTCATAGACCAGCACCGCCATGGCCTCGCCAGTGCCGCCCATGATCGACTGCAATTCGCAGCGAATCAGCGCCAGCACCCGCTCGCGCACGTTGTCGGCCTCGGCCAGGGCAGCGCGCATCAATGCGGTGTTGTAGCGGATGGTTTCTTCCATCACCGCCCGCAGGATGTCGTCCTTGCTCTTGAAATGGTGAAAAATGCTGCCCGACTGAATACCCACGGCACTGGCCAGGTCACGCACCGTGGTGCGCTCGAAGCCTTTGTTGCGAAACAGGTGGGCGGCGGTCTGGAGCAGTTTGCCGCGCGCACTGTCCGGGTCGGTCAGTTGCCCGTTGTCGACCAGCTCCCGCATCACGCCCAGGGCTTTTTGCTCGTCCACCCATTCTCTCCTACAGTCGATCAACCAACGCGCGAGCAATTGCACACCAAACCATCAGTGGCGCGGGCAATTTAAGCTGACCGAGGCAACCAAGCAAGCGCTCGGCCAGAAGAACCAGCGGTCGTTTACAAACCAAGCGCTTGCTTGGTAGTCTCGAACCACCTTTGCCGGAGGGGACGCCATGCCCAAAACGATCCGTATCGGTTGTGCCAGCGCCTTCTGGGGCGATACCTGTACTGCGGCGGCGCAACTGGTCGAGGGCGGGGCGCTGGATTACCTGGTGTTCGACTACCTGGCCGAGGTGACGATGTCGATCATGGCCGGGGCGCGGCTGAAGGATGCTTCGAGCGGCTACGCCACGGACTTCATCGAGGTCCTCACACCGTTGCTACAGCGTTTGCATGACAACGGGATCCGTGTCATCAGCAACGCCGGCGGGGTCAATCCCCGGGCCTGTGCGAAGGCCCTGCAAGCGGCCTGCGACCAGCGGGGCGTGCCGTTGAAGATCGCCGTGCTGCTGGGCGATGACCTGCAACCGCAATTCGAACGGCTCGCCGCCCAAGACATTCGCGAAATGTTCAGTGGCGAACCCCTGCCCTGCGCGTGCGTGTCCATCAACGCCTACCTCGGCGCGCCCGGCATCGTCGAGGCGTTGCGCCTGGGGGCCGATGTGGTGATCACCGGTCGCGTGGTGGACAGCGCCGTGGTCAGCGCCGCCCTGGTGCATGAATTCGACTGGGCCTGGGACGATTACGACCGATTGGCCCAGGCCGCACTGGCCGGGCACCTGATCGAGTGCGGCGCCCAGTGCACGGGCGGCAACTTCACCGACTGGCAGCAAGTGCCGGATTACGAGCACATCGGCTTTCCCATCGTCGAGGTCAGCGCCGACGGCCAATTCACGGTCACCAAAGCCGAAGGCAGCGGCGGATTGGTCACGCCATTGACCGTCGGCGAGCAGTTGCTCTACGAAATCGGCGACCCGCAAGGCTATCTATTGCCGGACGTGATCTGTGATTTCAGCCAGGTCAGGTTGATCCAGCAAGGCAAGCACGCCGTGCGCGTCCACGGTGCCAAGGGCTTGCCGCCCACCGATCAATACAAGGTCAGCGCCACCTGGCCGGACGGCTGGCGCTGCACCGCCACCTGCCTGATCGCCGGCATTGATGCGGTGGCCAAGGCCGAACGCGTCAGCCAGGCAATCGTCGCCAAGACCTCACAGATTTTCAGCCAACGAGGCTGGTCGCCCTACAGCGAAGTGAACATCGAACTGCTGGGCAGCGAAGCCACTTACGGCCAGCACAGTCAGCGCCGGGACAGTCGTGAGGTGGTGATCAAGCTGGCGGTTCGGCACCCGGAGAAACAGCCGCTGGTGCTGTTTTCCAGGGAAATCGCCCAAGCCGCCACCGGCATGGTGCCAGGGCTGACAGGGCTGGTCGGTGGCCGGCCGACGGTGTCACCGTTGATTCGCCTGTTCTCGTTCCTGATCGACAAGGCCACCTGCCGGCTCGAGATTGAACTCGACGGCCAGCGTCACCCTTGTCCCCTGCCCGCTTTCAAACCGCTGCACACCATCGATCTGCCCGTCGCCCCGGACCTGCCCAAACCCCAAGGCCGGACCGATTCCAGCGTGCGGTTGGTCAAACTGGCGGTGGCGCGCTCCGGCGACAAGGGCAACCACAGCAACATCGGCGTGATCGCCCGGGACCCCGAATACCTGCCCTGGATCGCCGAGGCGCTGACCCCGGAGGTGCTGGTCGATTGGATGAGCCACGTGCTCGACCCGCTGCTGGGCCGGGTCGAACGCTGGTACCTGCCGGGCACCCACAGCTTGAATTTCCTGCTGGAAAACGCCCTCGGCGGGGGCGGTGTCGCCAGTCTGCGCATCGATCCCCAGGGCAAGGCGTTCGCCCAACAGTTGCTGGAGATCCAGATACCGGTGCCGCAGCATATTGCCGACCGGGTCGGCCAGGGAGAGTCGCCATGACCCGTGCCGCTCGGTCAAGCACATGCCCAGCAGCTTTTGTGTGGCGAGGGAGCTTGCTCCCGCTGGGTTGCGCAGCGACCCCGATTTTTGCGATTGCTGCGCAATCGAGCGGGAGCAAGCTCCCTCGCCACAGGGTTTTGCGCTAATCCGTTCGAGCAAGAGGAATCTGCATGCCAGTCATCGAATCGCACCTTGACCCGCACTGCGCTGACTTCACGCGCAACCACGCGGCGATGCTGGCCGGTGTCGAACAGCTGCGCCAGCTCGAACAGGCCGTGCTGGAGAAAGCCGCCCAGGCCCAGGACAAGTTCGACCAGCGCGGCCAACTGATGCCGCGCCAGCGCCTGAACCTGCTGCTGGACCCTGGCGCGCCGTTCCTCGAATTGGCGAGCCTGGCCGGCTACAAACTCCATGACGACAAGGACGGTAGCCAGGCCGGCGGCGGCCTGATCGCCGGGATCGGCTACGTGTCCGGGGTGCGGGTGCTGGTGGTGGCCAACAACAGCGCAATCAAGGGCGGCACGATTTCCCCCAGCGGCTTGTACAAGACCCTGCGCCTGCAACAGATCGCCATGGAAAACAAACTGCCGGTCATCACCCTCGCCGAAAGTGGCGGCGCCAATCTCAATTACGCCGCGCAGATATTCGTCGAAGGCGCACGCTGCTTCGCCAACCAGGCACGCATGTCGGCCATGGGCCTGCCACAGATCACCGTGGTGCATGGCTCGGCCACCGCAGGCGGGGCTTATCAGCCAGGGTTGTCGGATTACGTGGTGGTGGTGCGCGACAAGGCGCGCTTGTTCCTGGCCGGGCCGCCGTTACTCAAGGCCGCGACCGGCGAAGTGGCCAGCGAGGAGGAATTGGGCGGTGCACAGATGCATGCGCAGGTGGCGGGCACCGCCGAATACCTGGCGGAGAACGACGCCGACGGTGTGCGCCTGGCCCGGGAGATTCTCAGCCTGCTGCCCTGGAATGCACAACTGCCACCGCAGCCCGAACGGAGCTGGCCGGAACCGCTCTACCCTGCCGACGAATTATTGGGACTGGTCCCCGACGACCCGAAGAAACCCTATGACGTGCAGGAAATCATCGCCCGCATCGCCGACGGCTCGAATTTCCTGGCCTTCAAAAGCGAGTTCGACGCCCAGACGATTTGCGGTCACCTGCACATTCGCGGCCATGCCTGCGGCCTGATCGGCAACAACGGCCCCATCACGCCGCAAGGCGCCAGCAAGGCCGCCCAGTTCATCCAATTGTGCGACCAGAGCCGCACGCCGTTGCTGTTTTTGCACAACACCACCGGGTTCATGGTCGGCACCGAGTCGGAGCGACAAGGGGTGATCAAGCACGGCGCCAAGATGATCCAGGCCGTGGCCAATGCCCGAGTGCCCAAGCTGACCGTCGTGGTGGGCGGCTCCTACGGCGCCGGCAATTACGCCATGTGCGGCCGTGGGCTGGACCCACGCTTCATCTTCGCCTGGCCCAACAGCCATACGGCGGTGATGGGCGGTGCCCAGGCCGGCAAGGTCCTGCGCATGGTCACCGAGGCCACGCAGATCAAGAACGGCCTGCTCCCCGACCCGAAGGCGCTGGACCTGCTCGAACAAACCACCGCGCAGAAACTCGACAGCCAGTCCACCGCCCTCTACGGCAGCGCCAGCCTGTGGGACGACGGGCTCATCGATCCGCGCGACACGCGCACTTTGCTGGGCTACCTGCTGGACATCTGTCACGAGGCCGAGCAGCGGCCACTGCAAGCCAACAGCTTCGGCGTGGCCCGTTTCTGAGGACGCTCCACGGCTCACAGGAGAACACTGAAAATGATCTTCACCCAGGAACACGAAGCACTGCGGCGCACCGTTCGCCAGTTTGTCGAGCATGACATCAACCCTTACGTCGACGAATGGGAGAAAGCCGGGCGTTTTCCCATCCATGAGGTTTTCCGCAAGGCCGGCGAGCTGGGCCTGCTGGGCATTTCCAAACCAGCGGCCTTCGGCGGCATGGGCCTGGACTACAGCTATTCGATCGTCGCGGCCGAGGAATTCGGCACCATTCATTGCGGCGGCGTGCCCATGTCCATCGGCGTGCAGACCGACATGTGTACCCCGGCCCTGGCCCGCTTCGGCTCCGATGAGTTGCGTGAAGCCTTCCTGCGCCCGGCCATCCGCGGCGAACAGGTGGGCTGCATCGGCGTCTCGGAGGTGGGCGCTGGCTCCGACGTCGCCGGCCTCAAGACCACCGCGCGCAAGGACGGCGACGACTACGTCATCAATGGCAGCAAGATGTGGATCACCAATGCGCCAAGCGCTGACTTCATCTGCCTGTTGGCGAATACCTCGGACGACAAGCCCCACGTCAACAAGTCGCTGATCATGGTGCCGATGCACAGCCCCGGCATCAGCCTTGGCCAGCACCTGGACAAACTCGGCATGCGCAGCTCGGAAACCGCCCAGGTGTTTTTCGACGACGTGCGGGTGCCACAACGCAATCGCATCGGCCAGGAGGGCGCCGGGTTCATGATGCAGATGCTGCAATTCCAGGAAGAACGCCTGTTCGGCGCGGCCAACATGCTCAAGGGCCTGGAGCATTGCATCGACAGCACCATCGAGTACTGCAAGGAACGCAAGACCTTCGGCGCGCCCCTGATCGACAACCAGGTGATCCACTTTCGCCTGGCGGAACTGGCCAGCGAGATCGAATGCCTGCGGGCGCTGGTCTACCAGGCCACCGAGCAGTACATCAACGGCCAGGACGTCACGCGACTGGCGTCGATGGCCAAGCTCAAGGCCGGGCGCCTGGCCCGGGAAACCACCGACAGTTGCCTGCAATATTGGGGCGGCATGGGCTTCATGTGGGACAACCCGGTCGCCCGGGCCTATCGCGACGTGCGGCTGGTGTCCATCGGTGCCGGTGCGGACGAGATCATGCTGGGCATCATCTGCAAACTCATGGGGATTTTGCCGGGAAAGAAAAACTGAGCGCATCACCTGCCAGAGCGCCATCGCGAGCACGCTTTGCTCCCACAATGCCCAGTGAGTGCATTCGCCTGTGGGAGCAAAGCTTGCTCGCGATGAGGCCCATACAGACACCGCAAGACGCCAGGAATGAACCCATGCCCGCCTTCAGCAAAATCCTCATCGCCAACCGCGGCGAAATCGCCTGTCGCATCCAGCGCACCGCCCAAGCCCTGGGTTATCGCACGGTAGCGGTGTTCAGCGCGGCTGACGCCGACGCGCTGCATGTGCGCATGGCCGATGAAGCGGTGTTGATCGGCCCAGCCGCGGCGCAGCAGTCCTACCTCAACCCCTCGGCCATTCTCGATGCAGCCCGGCGCTGCGGAGCCGATGCGATCCATCCCGGCTACGGCTTCCTTTCGGAAAATGCCGGGTTCGCCAAGGCCTGCGAAGCGGCCGACATCGTGTTCATCGGCCCCAGCCCCGAGGCCATCGACCTGATGGGCAGCAAGCGCCGGGCAAAAATCGCCATGATTGAAGCCGGCGTTCCCTGCATCGCCGGTTACCAGGGCGCCGCCCAGGACGACGACACGCTGCAGCGCGAAGCCGGGCGTATCGGCTACCCGTTGATGATCAAGGCCAGCGCCGGCGGCGGAGGCCGAGGCATGCGCCTGGTCCAGCGGGCCGAGGACCTGCTGGAGCAGTTGCGCGGCGCGCGCTCGGAGGCCCTGCACGGTTTTGGCAGCGACGAGTTGATCCTCGAACAGGCGTTGATCGATCCGCGGCATGTGGAAGTGCAGATCTTCGGCGACCATCACGGTCAGCTGATCCACCTGGGCGAACGGGACTGCTCGATCCAGCGGCGCCACCAGAAAGTCATCGAGGAAGCGCCCTGCCCGGTCATGACCACCGACCTGCGCCAGGCCATGGGTGACGCGGCACTCAAGGCCGCACGCGCAGTGAATTATGTCGGGGCCGGGACCGTGGAGTTCCTGCTCGCTGCGGACGGTCGGTTTTACTTCCTGGAGATGAACACGCGCCTGCAGGTCGAACACCCGGTCACCGAGCTGATCACCGGCCTGGATCTGGTGGCCTGGCAATTGGACGTCGCCGCCGGCCGGTCGCTGCCCCTGCGCCAGGAGCAGGTGACGCTAAGCGGCCATGCTATGCAGGTGCGGCTGTACGCCGAGGACCCGGCGGCGGATTTTCTGCCCCAGACCGGGCGGCTGATCGGTTGGGAGCCGCCCACGCAGGACGGCGTGCGAATCGACCATGGCCTGCTGGAGGGCCAAGCCATCACCCCGTTTTACGACTCGATGCTGGGCAAGCTCATCGTCCACGGCGCCACTCGCGAGGAGGCCCGACGCAAATTGTTGCGAGCGGTGGAAGATTGCGTCCTGCTTGGCGTCCAGAGCAACCAGCGGCTGCTCACCGGGTTGCTGGCACATCCGCGGTTCATCGACGGTGACTTCGGCAACGGATTCATCGGGCAACACTTTACCGATCATGCGGTGCTCCGGCCCCTTGAGCCCTCTGCCGAACAACTCGCCATCGCCACGGCGGCGTTTTATCAGGCCTCGCAGGCACGGCATGCTCAGGGCCTGGGCGGATGGCGCAACAGCATCGGCGTGGCGCTGCATTACCGGATCGGTGTCGGGGAGCACGACTGGACGCTGAGCCTGGTGGCCGAAGCCGACGGCACATTCAACATCCGCAGTGCCGGGCGCTTGATCGAACTGAGGTTGCTCGACGCTGCCCCTCATGGCGCAACGCTGGTGATCGATGGGATTCGCCGGCGGCATGCGTGGCGCCTCGATGGCAACGATCTCTGGCTGTTCACCTGCCCTGGCGGCCTGCACCTGCAAGATCGGACCCTGGCCCCCATCGCCGCCAAGACCAGCGTCAGCGACGGCACGCTCAAGGCGCCAATGGACGGCGCCATTGTCGAGCTGCGGGTCCGCGAAGGCAGCACCGTGCACCAAGGCCAGTTGCTCATGGTGCTTGAGGCCATGAAAATGGAGCACCCACTCAAGGCCGGCGTCGACGGCGTGGTCAGGCAATTGCAGGTCGCGCGGGGTGACCAGGTGAAAAAACGCCAGGTTTTGTTGCGCGTTGAAAGGGCCCACTAGTCGGATGCCGAGGGTTTGACTACGCTCAAACCCATCAGCACGCCGATACCGGGAACCCTGCAATGCCTCACTGGCTGGTGATTGATCTGGAGGCCACCACCGATGAAGGTGGCTGGCCGGTAACCGAAATGGAAATTATCGAAATCGGCGCCACGCTGGTGAATCGTGACGGCCGCGAAGTGGATCATTTCCAGCGCTTCGTGCGGCCCCTGAGGCGACCGCTGCTGACGCCCTTCTGTCGCGAACTGACCCACATCACCCAGGCCAATATCGACAGTGCCGCACCCTTGACCGAGGTCTGGCCGGTGTTCGAGCGCTGGCTGGCGCCGTATCAGTCGAAGCTGGAAAGCTGGGTCAGTTGGGGCGATTACGACCGCAAGCAACTGCTTCAGGAATGGCAGCACCAGCAATTGCACAGTGTCCTCGGCCAGGTGCCGCACATGAACCTCAAGCAACGCTTCGCCAAGGCCCGTCGACTGGAGCGACCGCTGGGGCTCAATGGCGCGCTGCAACTGGCGGGCCTGCAATTCTGCGGTCAACAGCACCGAGCGCTGGAAGATGCCCGCAATACCGCACGGTTGTTGCCCCTGGTGCTTCCGGGTTGAGCGGCATCCACCTCCCAGCGCGGCAGATGACGAATGTTGCGGCCTTGTGCATACTGGCCGGCCTTTTTCAGCCCCTTTTTCGAGGAATCGCCCATGTTTAAAGTCAACGAGTACTTCGACGGCACCGTCAAGTCGATCGCTTTTGGCACTGCCGAAGGCCCTGCGACCATCGGCGTCATGGCACCGGGCGAATATGAGTTCGGCACGGCCCAACGGGAAATCATGCACGTGGTCTCCGGCGCCCTGACCGTGAAGCTGCCTGACAGCACGGACTGGGAAACCTTCGAAGCCGGCAGCCAGTTCAATGTTCCGGCCAACAGCAAATTCCAGCTCAAAGTGGCCGTCGACACCGCTTACCTGTGTGAATATCGCGGCTGATTCGGCGCATTACAAAGCGGGGAGCACAGTTACCCCTGTGGCGAGGGAGCTTGCTCCCGCTGGGCGTGAAGCAGCCCCTCTTGGCCGGGGACGCTAGCGCGTCCAGCGGGAGCAAGCTCCCTCGCCACAAAAGCTAGAAAAACTGTTGCCTGATAAACAAAAATGCCCGTGTCCAATGACACGGGCATTTTTGTTTACGGATCCTTTTATTCAAGCACTTCAACCGGCATGCCAACTTCAAGCCGACCGTTGCTGTCGTTGACCAGATTCTGACCGAACATCGCACCGTCCGGTGTCGAGCGGTACTGCTGCAAGGTGGCAAAGGGTTCGCGATTCGGATCGCGTTCGCCGGTTTGCGGATCGACCGTGGTCATGATGCAACGTGAGCATGGCTTGACCAGCCGGAACTCAACCTCGCCGATACGAATGCGCTTCCAGCCGTCCTCGGCAAACGCCTCGCTGCCCTCGACCACCAGGTTGGGGCGAAAGCGCAACATTTCCAGCGAACGACCGACCCGACTCGACAAGTCCTGCAAGGACGCCTGGCCAATCAGCAGCAGGGGAAAACCATCGGCGAAGGCAACCTTATCGTCATCCTTGCCATAACCGGCGGCGGTGGTACGCGCCAGATCCACCGGCACATGCACCAGGCGGGTAGGATTGCCGATGAATTCGCTGACCCAGGCCGCGGCCTCGTCACCGGCATCCGGCACACGCAAGGTATCACGCCAGATAATCACCCCGCGCCGCTGTTCCTCCACCACTGGCGGCAGCGGCACGTCGATGGCGCCATGGCCCGGCGCGCTGAGCGTCAGGCCGCCCGATTCGTTCCACAAGGCTGAGAGCTGGCTCATCTTCGCCACGGCTCGCTGGGTCAGGAAACGCCCCGTGCCCTCATCCACCAGCATCCAGCGCCGGTCACCGTCCAGCCCGAGCTTGTCCAGGCCGATCCCTTGCAAGGGCTCGCCCTTGCCGGACTTCAACGGATACCGATACAGCGCGCTCAGCCGCAACATGGTCAACTCCCTGGTGGCGAAAAAAAGCCACCTTATACGAGCCGGCCATTGAAGCAAACCACCATCGGTTTCAGTTGAGCATCAGCCGCTGGCGCACCACATCGACCAGCTTGTCCGGCTGGAATTTGGAGAGGAAGTTGTCGCAACCGACCTTCTTGACCATCGAATCGTTGAAGCTGCCGGACAGCGAGGTGTGCAGTACGACATAGAGCCCACGCAAGCGCGGGTCGTTGCGGATCTCGGTGGTCAGCCGGTAGCCGTCCATTTCGGGCATTTCCGCGTCAGTGAAGATCATCAGCAATTTATCGGTCATCACCTCGCCGGTATCGGCCCAGGCCTTGAGCATGTTCAGGGCTTTGAGGCCGTCGCTGGCGATGTGCATTTTCACGCCCAGTTGCCCCAGGGTATCGCGCAGTTGCGAGAGCGCGACGTTGGAGTCGTCCACCAGCAACACTTCGCGACCACGGGCGCGCTCCAGCACCGGGTCCTCAAGCTTGTCCCGGGAGACCTTGGCGTTGTACGGCACGATTTCGGCCAGGACTTTTTCCACGTCGATGATTTCCACCAACTGATCGTCCACCTTGCTGATGGCCGTCAGGTAGTGCTCACGGCCAGCGCTGGTCGGCGGTGGCAGGATGGCTTCCCAGTTCATGTTGACGATGCGGTCGACGCCGCCCACCAGGAATGCCTGAACCGAGCGGTTGTATTCAGTCACGATAATGGTGCTGTTGGGGCCCGGCACCAAAGGACGCATGCCAATGGCCTGGGACAGGTCGATCACCGGCAACGTCTGGCCGCGCAGATTGACCACGCCGCACACGAACGCGTGACGCTGCGGCATCAGGGTCAGCTTCGGCAACTGCAGCACTTCCTGGACCTTGAACACGTTAATGGCGAACAACTGTCGACCCGCCAAGCGAAACATGAGAATTTCCAGGCGATTCTCACCCACCAGTTGGGTTCGTTGATCTACTGTGTCGAGAATGCCGGCCATTGATGACTCCTGGGCTTGTTCGGATGAATCCAATGAATGAGATATCGGCTGGACGAACCGAATCTTGACCCCCGGATAAAATACAAGCGCGGGGCATTGATGTCACATTAACATCATGCTTTACTGGCTTCATGATTTCATCTGCGATTTTTCCCTGCCGCGCGACCCTCGCTTGTGTGCAAAGTTCCCCTGCCTAAGGGATTCCCCTAGGCACAATCAGGTCCAACCTGATATTCCCGGTATCCAATAGCCATTAATGTGACGCCATTCTCATTGCTGAACGGAGTCAGGCTTTTGTGCGCGACCACAGGACATCGGACCTCCAGTCCTTCGGCCGATCCCACCCGTGCAATTGTTTGCGAATTCACTTTCGCTAAACGGCAGGGATGTGTCGCCGTGCGTCCGACCGCGGTCGACCTTGAGATCCAGCCGTTCGCCATCAGCGGTTTCCTTTCGCCTGACATGATGTTGTGGAGATAAGCATGCCGAACGATCGCAGGAACTGGAGTCAGCGTCTTCCCGAGCTTCTGATCGAAGCCGAGACGCTGCTGGCCAAGTCGGAGGAATGCCTGAGCCATCTGCAATTGATCAACAACGACAAGGATGCCATCGATTGCATGCTCAGCACCTTGCTGAAACTGTCGAACAAGGCCAATGCCTTGGCGTTGGAAGCCGTTTCGGAGTTTTCACTGCATATCCATGGTTTGCTCAGTCACGCGCAAAACCACATGGAGTTGCATGACCAGGCCTTGGACGCCCTGAAAGATTGTTTAACCCTGATGGCCTGGCAATTGGAACTGGTCGATCACACCACTGGCCAGTTGGGCCTGGACAGCAGCGAACAGATCTCGTTGATCGAGGCATTCGCTTTCCAGGTAGGCCAGAGCCCTGGCCAGGCATCGGCAGCGCCACGTCCGCTGGCCTTGGTACCCTACCCCCAGAAACAAGCCTGAGGCGACGATGCCGGCTCAGTGCTGCGTGCCTGGTGCGTAGCGCTCACCGCGCCATGCCGAGCGCGACCAACGATAGGTGAAGTGGTACTATCTCGCGCGTCAGCCACTTCAAGACAGCGCCGTAAAAGCCGCCGACCGAAGCAGCCCTCGACCTGAAACGTTTACCCGACCGGGCCTGTCAGATGCGCTGACCGGCCAGCCCGCAGCGAACATTCATTGGCTCCATCCGCTATGTACGCCAGCCTCAAGTCATTCATCACCTGGCCTCCCTCCCGAGAAAACGCCCGTCGCTTCACATTATTATTGTGTATCTGCTCGACCCTCGGCTGCCTGCTGGCCTACCTGTTCGCCTACACGGTGCCGTTGAGCCTGCTGGTACTGAATGTCGCGGCCATGACCTGTGTAGCGATCCACCATCGATTGTCACGCAAATCCATCAAGTTCCAGCCTCAGGAACTGGCCGACCGGTTGCTTGAGGTCCAGGAAAACGAGCGCCATCGCCTCAGCCGCGAATTGCACGACGACATTGGCCAGTTGCTGACCGCAGCGAAGCTGCAAGGCGAATGGCTCAAGCGGCGGATGCCGGAAGAATTGCAAGGCCAATGCGCGCTACTCTGCGAGACCCTGGACGAAACCCTCAACAAGGTTCGCGACGTATCGGCGATCCTCAACCCCCGGCAACTGGCCAGCCTCGGACTGGAAGCCAGCCTGCGGGCGCACCTGCTCAAGACGCTGGCCAATGCCCCGGTGAAGTGGAGCCTCGATTGCCAACAGCGCATGGCAGGCATCCCGGAGGAAATGTCGGTCGCGGTGTTCCGGATCACCCAGGAAGCGGTCACCAACATCTTGCGTCATGCCCGGGCGACGAATCTGCTGGTACGCTTGCAACGCCTGCCTGACGGCCTGAGCCTGCTGATCAGCGACGATGGCCAGGGTTTTGTCCCGGCCACCCACCCCGCTCGCGAAGGCCAACGGGGCATGGCCGGCATGTCGGAGCGGGTCGAACAGTTGGGCGGCACCCTCAAGGTCATCAGCGAGGCCGGCAAGGGCACGCACATCGAAGCACGCTTTCCCTGGGCGCCGCGAGCCCTGGAACGAGCCAGTAAGAATAAGGTTCTCCTTTGATTTGTAATTTGCTCCTGGTCGATGACCACTCCCTGATCAGGGCCGGCGTGCGCGCGCTGGTCATGGATATCCCGGGCTATGCCGTCATTGGTGAAGCCAGCGATGGCACGCGATTGGTCGAACTGGTCGAACGGTTGAACCCCGATATCGTGCTGCTGGACATTTCCATGAAGGACACCTGCGGCCTGGACGCCCTGCAACAGCTCAAGCGGGTGCGCCCCCACAGCAAGGTGCTGATCCTGTCCATGCATACGGATCCGGCGCTGATCATGCAGGCGCTGGAATCCGGAGCCCATGGCTATTTGCTCAAGGACACCACCGCCAATGAGCTGAAACACGCCTTGGAGGCGCTGCGCAACAACGAACGCTACCTGAGCCCGGCCATCGCCCATACCGTGATCAACCAGGCGCTGACCCGCGTCCAGAAGCATCAGTCGGACCCCGCCCGGACTCATAACCTGACGGCACGCCAGCTGGAAATACTGCGCCTGATCGTGCGCGGCAAGTCCACCCGGGAAATAGCCAACGGCCTGAACCTGAGCATCAAGACCGTGGAAACCCACCGGGCGCAAATCATGAAGCGCCTGCAGATCCATGACGTGGCCGGCCTTGTGCTGTTCGCGGTTCGCGAACAGATCATCAGCCTGGACGATTGAGCGCCGTCGCGCCACCCAACAGCGGCGAATCGGACGGCAGGTGCACGTGCAGTGCTTTTGGGCGGACAGTGAAACGCAGGGCGTCTACCTGCAACGGCTCGCCATCGAGATTGATATCCAGGCCTTGCGCGACCTTGATCTCCACCCATGGCAAGCGCGCGCGGACAAACATGTTGTCGATGCCCAGGCCACCCGCCAGCAAGTCCTTCAACGTACTGACCACCTCCTGCGGCGCCGGCAAGATGCTGATGTCCAGCAACCCATCATCGGCCAACGCCTGCGGGCACAGCACGTGGCCACCCCCCGCCTGACGGCCATTGCCGATGCCCAGCGCGAGCAAATCGCCTTGCCAGTGGAAATCGGGGCCCTGCAACTCACCATAGGCGGCACTCAGCTCACTGAATCGTGACAGGCCGGTGAACAGGTAGGCCGCGCCTCCCAGGACTTTCTTGAGATCCTCGGAAGTGTTCGCCGTCACCTGGCTGCCAAAACCGCCGGTGGCCATGTTCAGGAAAATCCGACCGCAGACGTCCCCCACATCCACGGCCTGCGGCGCAACGTCGAGCAAATCCAGGGCCTGCGCAGGCTCCAACGGAACGCCAGCCGCCCGGGCGAAATCGTTGGCAGTGCCCAGCGGCAGCAGTACCAGGCTGGCTTCACTCGCATGGAGGACGATCGCTTCGGCGATATCACGCAAGGTCCCATCACCGCCGCCGGCGATCAGTCGCGTATAACCGGCCTCCAGCGCCTCATCGACGCATCGTTGGGCATCACCGGCCTCCCAGGTCAACCGTACCGCCAGGTCCCAGCCCTGCTCGCGCTTGAGCATCACTGCCGTGCGAACCTCTTCGTTGAGCGCTTGCTTGCCATGCAAAATCAACAGCGCCTTGCCTTTGCTCATCGTTGTCTCCGTCATTGGAAGGTTCAGGAAATGGGACCGCTCATTCGAGCGAAAAAGCCCGAAACATCTCAATTTATTAAAAAAGCAGGAAGGCTTGCCCCCGGGAAAAACCCGCAGGGCAGCTCGTTCGACCGGGACGTCTTGATTCGAAGAGTTTTCTTACACGATCTGGCGAATCAGCTCAATTGACCCTCTAGCGGTATTGAGACACCTTGGCCTTCTGTTTTGCTGGAACGCTAAAACCCTCTTCACACAAGGAAGCACTTACCCATGGATGGATACGTCACGGCCCGCTGGGGCCGGATCAGTCGTTTGAACAGTTATGGCCAAGGGGATGAACCGTCCCATGCATAACCGTGAATACAAGCTGTTGCCCCAGCAGCGCGCGCCCCTTGGAAGCGGGCGGGCCAATACTCAGAACGCATGCAAAAGTTGCAGTAATCCCGTTGGAGGAATTGATTTGGAACCGCGCGTCGTTGAACTGGAAACCCACCTCAAATACATCCGCAAAGACATGGATGAAATTCGCACCGACGTAAAGGTGATCCGCCACAGGCTGGCCTATTCGGCTGGCGCTGCAGCGGTGGTGCTCGGTCTGCTGGGCTGGATTGCGAACAATCGATTCGATCAGGTGGTGATGCTGCTCACACGATGAAGGTGAGAGGCGTGAAGGCCCGAGGATCCGGCTCGGGCCGCAGGACACCTGCCACGGTGCTAACCCAGGACTTCGCTCAAGGGAATGAAACCCACCTCATCGCCCTCCACCAGCGTCCGTCCCTCGAGCACTTCGACCAACCCTTCGGCCCAGGCGGCGCTGCGAAGGACACCCGAGCTTTGATTCCGGTAGATGATCGCTCGACCATTCTCCATGCGGCCTCGCAAGTATTCTCGTCGACTGCCAGCCTTCGGCCAGGCGAAACCGGCCGGCACCTTGAACATGAGCGGCGCCACCGACTTAACGCCCTGGCGTCTTAGCAGGTAGGGCCGTGCCAGCAGTGCGAAAGTCACGAGGGTCGAGGCAGGGTTTCCAGGCAGGCCTATGACCGGCACGCCACGGTAATGCCCGAACGTCAGCGGCTTACCCGGCTTGATGGCGAGTTTCCATAGCGCCAGCTCGCCGTCCTCGCGCAAGGCGACTCCCAGGAAATCCGCCTCCCCCACCGATACTCCACCGGTGGACAGGATCAGATCGACATCAGACAACTGTGCCAGGCGCTCGCGGGTGGCCGATAAATCGTCAGGCAGGATACCCGCGTCAATCACTTCACAACCCATGCATTGCAGCCAGCCACACAGCAGCACGCGGTTGCTGTTATAGATCTGGCCCGGGCCCAACGCCTGACCGGGTTCGACCAGCTCATCCCCCGTGGACAGGACTGCGACGCGAACTTTGCGCACCACTTCCAGCGAGGCACAGCCCAAGGAGGCTGCCAGCCCCAGCTCGATCGGCCCCAGGCGCGTACCGGCAGAAAGCACCTGGTCGCCGACGGTGGTCTCCTGTCCCTGGGGGCGAATGTTCTGCCCGCTGACCATGGGCTCGGTAAACCGCACCCGCTGGTCGTCTTCAACCACGGCATTTTCCTGCATCTCGACGCAATCGGCGCCAGCAGGGACTGGCGCCCCGGTGAAGATCCGCGCACACGTGCCAACCGCCAGCGGCTCCGGGGCCTGCCCGGCAAAAATCCGCTGGCTGACCGTCAACGGCTCGCCGCTCCAGTCAGCCAACCGCAAGGCATAGCCGTCCATGGCGCTGTTGGGCCATGGCGGCAAATCAAGGGTCGACACCAGATCCTCGGCGAGCACTCGCCCTAGCGCCGCGGCCAAAGGCAAATGCTCGCGCTGGACAATCGGCGTGGCCGCCGCCATCTCGAGCAGTCGCTCCAACGCGACCTCAACAGCCATCAAGGCCCCGGCCTTGCCCGGTTTACCCACGGGATTCACAAGGCGCTGCCTGTTTCAAATGAGCCACGAAGTTGCACGGCCGATGCCGCACATCCAGCTGTTCGGCCAGGATGCCATCCCATCCGGTACGCACCGCGTTGGTCGAACCCGGCAGGCAACACACCAGCGTGCCATTGGCCAGGCCTGCCAGCGCGCGGGACTGCACGGTGGAAGTGCCGATGTCAGCCACGGATATCTGTCGAAACAACTCGCCAAAGCCATCGACCTGCTTGTCCAGCAGGCACGTGACGGCTTCCGGCGTGCTGTCACGCCCAGTGAAACCGGTGCCGCCGGTGATCAGCACCACCTGCACCACGTCTTCGGCAATCCAGGTCGCGACTTGCGCACGGATCTTGTACAAATCATCTTTGAGCAGGACCCGCTGCGCCAGGTTGTGGCCGGCCGCCGTGAGCCGATCGACGAAGACCTGCCCGGACGTATCGGTTTCCAGGGTACGAGTATCACTGACAGTCAGCACCGCGATATTGAGCGGCACGAAAGGTACATCAGCCTTGGCTTTCATAGGCTCGTCCAGTTGTGAAGGAAACAGCCCGGTGTTATATCACAGCGCTTCATTTTTGCGCCCGTGCGGAGACACGCCATGACCTCGATTACGCCGCTGCCATCCTGCTCTATTCTGCTCTTGGCGGGTGGCCGCGGGCAACGCATGGGCGGTCAGGACAAAGGCCTGGTGCAGTGGCAAGGCGAACCGCTGATTGCCCATATCCATCGCCAGACCCGCGCCCTGAGCGATGACCTGATCATTTCCTGCAACCGTAATGCGCAACGTTATGCACCGTATGCCGATCAGTTGGTGCATGACGAGGAAGGCGACTTTCCCGGGCCGCTGGCAGGTATCCGGGCAGGCCTCAAGGCTGCGAAGCATCCGTATTTGCTGGTGCTACCGTGCGACGTGCCGCAGATCGACGCAGGCCTGCTCGACAACATGCGCAGGACGGCCAGCCAGCACCCTGGTCAGCCATTGATGGTGCGGCACGGCGAGCATTGGGAACCGCTGCTGTGTGTCATCCCGTTGGCCCTGGCAGCGAGCTTCGAAAAAGCCTGGAGCGACGGCGAACGCAGCCCCGGTCGGGTTATGCGCGCGTTGCACGCCGTTGCCTTGCAATGCCCTGCCGACGACCCGCGGCTGGCCAATCTGAACACCCCGGAGTTACTGGCCCGACATAAAGGCGTGTCAGATTGACACTAGCCAGGAACTTGCGCGCAATGTATACGTCTGAAGGTCAGTAACTTGAAGAATCCATTTCGGAGAAACACCATGACACAACGGACCCTCGCCACGTTCATGCTCGCTCTGGGCCTCGCCACCCTTGCCGGGTGCGCTTCGCCAACAGTGATCACCTTGAATGACGGTCGCGAAATCCAGGCCGTCGATACCCCTCATTACGATGAAGAAAGCGGCTTCTACGAATTCGAGCAACTGGATGGCAAGCAGACTCGCGTGAACAAGGATCAGGTTCGTACCGTTAAGGATTTGTAATCTGTAACGCTGCTACCCTAAGTCGCTAGAAAAAACGGCGCTTCCTGAAGAGGGGAGCGCCGTTTTTTTTGGGCTTGGTTTTGGGTGTATATCCGTTGCTGCGGTAACGGCCACTTAGGGTTCCGCCCTGACGGCGGGTCACTTTCGAAAAGCGTGTCCGGTCCGTACAAAAAGCGCGAAAGTAACCAAAGCGCTCCTGCCCCACCACTCGGCACCTCGCTTAGGCTCGGTGTGCCCTCACTCCGGCATTGCTCCGTGGGCCGCCGCGAAGGGCCATCCATGGCCCAGCGCGGCTACCTCGGCATCCATGCCGAGGTGCCCACTGCGCAATGCCTGCGTTCGGCCAGCGTGGTTAATGGGGCGCCCGAGATCAACGTCCACCACGAGGCGGCCTGATAGCCGACCTGGTTTAGGTGGGACCGCGTTTCTCCTGTGGGAGCGAGCTTGCTCGCGATAGCGGTGGCTCAGCCCCGAAGATGCTGGCATGTGTCCCGCTCTTGCTCTTGCTCTTGCTCTTGCTCTTGCTCTTGCTTTGGATTTTGATCTGAACGCCCTGTTAAGCCACGCTGGCCGAACGCAGGCATTGCGCAATGGGCATCCCGGCATGGATGCCGGGATAGCCGTGCTGGGCCATGGATGGCCCCGGCCCACGAAGCAATGCCTTCGTTCAGGCATGCCGAGCCTAGGCGAGGCACCAAGTGGTGGGGCAAAGCGCTTTTGGTTACTTTTGGCGCTCTTCTTCCAAAAGTGACCCGCCGTCAGGACGGAACCATAAGCAGCCGTTACCGCAGCAACGGATATACACACCATGCCCCAAACGGAAAATCAAATCCACTCACCGCCTTGGAGCTGGGTTCACTGACTACCACTGCAACGTAATGTCGCTCTCAAACACACGTTTCAGGCCAGTAACCGGATCAACAAAACGCACCCCTTGAGCCAGCAGCTTCAAAGGATTCGAGTAATCATCCTCAACATCCCGAAGCACATCAGGATAAAACGGATCATTGCAGATCCCCGCCCCAAGGGCATTCATGTGAACCCGCAACTGGTGTTTCTTGCCCGTGACCGGATACAAGCCATAGCGCCACAACTCGCCGTTCCTTTCCAGCACTTCGATGGCCGTTTCGGTATTGGGCTCGCCCGGTCCTTCCTGCATCCGAAAGAACGGCTCACCATCGATCATCCGGCTTCTATGCACCCGGGGAAAGGTCAGCCCAGGCAATGCGCGGGCAATGGCCTGGTAGCGTTTTTCGATCTGTCGCGTCGGGAATAACGACTGATACGCCGAGCGGGTGTTCGGGTTGGCCGAGAACAACACCAGCCCGGCCGTGTGCCGGTCGATGCGGTGCAAGGGCACCAGATGCGGGTTGTCCAGGCGCCGGATCAGCCGTCGCAACAAGGTTTGCTCGACGTATTCGCCCGCCGGAGTGACAGGCAGAAAATGCGGTTTGTCTGCCACCACCAAGTGCTCGTCGGCATACAGGATCGACTCCACCACCGGGATCGGCTTCTCGTCGGGCACTTCACGGAAGTAGTGGATGCGCAGGCCTTCACGGTATGGCAGGTCGACCTGGATGGCCTTGCCCTCCCCGTCCAATACCCGACCCCGAGCGATCCGGTCCAGCCACTGCTCGCGACTGATGGCGCTGAAATGCTCGCACAGGCACTCCAGCACCGTCTGCCAGGAACCGGGCGGCAGGTACAGCGTACTGGCCTGATGATGAGCGGCGGAAAACGATGAACCGGACATTGAAAACTCTTAGGCATTTTTGCGAGGCAGTATTATCCGACAGTCGCACAGGCCAGCCCAGCAATGATTGCTCACGTGGTGACCGACGTCGATTTTGCCGCAGCTTCGGTGAATTCCTTCAACCAGCGCAGCACTTCCACCGCCTCCCAGCGACCTGGATCGTACAACGCGTACAACAGGCCCTGGTAACCCACCACATCCAGCTGTTTGTGATAGCCGGCACGCTGGAACAACGCTTCAATCTCGGCGAAACAGGTGTTGAAATGCAGTTTGTTGAAGGGCGTCTTGCCTTCGGTAACCAAGCCATCCAGGCGCAGTTCCAGGACTGCCTCGCGCACAACGTCCGCGGACATCCTGTTCACGCTGCTTTTCAGTTGTTCGACATTGACCAAGGGGATGCACTCCAGATAACTGTATGCACATACAGTAACCGAAGCACGATACTTTCGCCAACCGCAGTATCAGGAACTGACAGATGAACTGCTCAACCGAGAAACTTCACGATCTGTTCGGCCTCGAAGGGCCAGTCCAGCTCGGCACCGGTATCCAGCCTGCGCAGCACGGGAATACGCAGCCCATAACTATCCACCCAGGCTTCGCGTTCTGAAATGTCCACCAGTTCCACCAACAATCCATGTTCGACGAGAGGCATCAGTTCAGCTTCGGCTACTTCGCAAAGATGACACCCCAGGGTGCCGAACAACTGGCATTCAGGAAGCATGGCGGGTAGACCCAAAAAAGATAGACGGTCATTCTAGGCCCGCCCCGGGAAACCGTCGAGTCGCTGGCTCGCTTCAAGGTGTTTCGGTAAAACGCTGATGCAAATCACTGAGCGTCAATGCTTTTCCAGCGACGCTTGTCGCATTTTCCCCTCTACGCTGTGCGTTGTAGCCTTGAAACGGAGTTCCCCTTGTTTGCCAACCTGCTGATCATCCTTGCTTCGTCCCTGGTGGTCATCGCCTTGTTCAGGCGGCTGCGCCTGCCACCCGTGTTGGGTTATCTCTGCGTCGGGCTGGCGGTCGGGCCTACCGCGCTGGACTGGGTCAACGACAGCGAAGAACTGCCAGACCTGGCCGAGCTCGGGGTGGTGTTCCTGCTGTTCTCGTTGGGGCTCGAGTTTTCCCTGTCGAAAATGCTCGAACTGCGTCGGGTCGTGTTCGGCCTCGGCAGCCTGCAGGTGCTGTGCTCAGGGGCGGTCCTGGCGGGATTGCTGGCGTTGGCCGGCGCCCCTGTGATCGCCGCGTTGTTGCTCGGCGCAGGACTTGCCTTGTCCTCCACCGCCATCGTCAGCAAGGAGTTGACCAGCCTGGGAGAAATCTTCAGCAGCCATGGCCAGAACGCCATCGGAGTGTTGTTGTTCCAGGACGTTGTCGCGGTACTGTTGTTGACCCTGGTGCCGGTATTCGCCGGCAGTAGCGACCATCCATGGTACTGGGCACTGCCCTTGACCTTGGGCAAGACCCTGGTTCTGTTCGGTGGTCTGCTGCTGGCTAGCCGACTGTTGTTGCCCCGGCTGTTCCATGAGGTGGCGGCGTCCCGGTCCGCGGAACTGTTCGTGCTGCTGGCCCTGGTGATCGTGTTGCTGACGGCATGGCTGACCCACCTGCTCGGTTTGTCGCCAGCCCTGGGAGCGTTCCTGGCGGGCATGCTGCTGGGGGAGAGCCACTACCGGCACCAGATCGAAGCCGACATACGTCCGTTCCGAGATATCCTGCTGGGGCTGTTCTTCGTCAGCATCGGCATGCTGATCGACCTGCAGTTGTTCCTCGACGACGGCTTGTTGATCCTGGGATTGACCATCGGCCTGATGCTCATCAAGGGCTGTGTGGTCGCCATCTTGGTGAAATGGCGCGGCAGCGACGTTGAAACCGCCTGGCGCAGTGGCCTGGCGCTGGCCCAGGGCGGTGAATTCTGCTTCGCCCTGATGGCCCTCATGCAGCAGAACCGCCTCATGCCCGCCGACATCAGCGGCCTGCTGCTGGCCGCGACCTTCTGCTCGATGCTACTGACTCCCCTGTTACTGCGTGCGGCGCCACGCATCGCCGCGCGCCTGCATCGCAAACCCAACGAAGAGGCGCAACTGGACCAGATCAGCGCACTCAACGCCGGCTTGTCGGGCCATGTGGTCATTTGCGGCTACGGGCGCGTCGGTCAATCCATCGGGCGGTTCCTGCGTCGCGAAGGCCAGGCGTTCGTCGCCCTGGATGACGACCCGGTGATTATCCAGGAAGCCACCGTCGGGGAAAACTGCGTGCATTACGGGGATTCGCGACGAGGTGACCTGCTTGCGGCCGTTGGCTTGAGCCGCGCCAGACTGCTGGTGATCGCGGTGGACAAGACCGACATTGCCATCACCGTGCTCAAGGCGGCCCGCCAGGTCAATCACCAGGTACCGATCCTGGTGCGCACCCGTGACGACAGCCAACTGGCCGAGTTGCAGGCTGCCGGGGCCAGCGAAGTGGTCCCGGAACTGCTGGAGTCGAGCCTGATGCTGGCCTCCCACGCCTTGATCATGCTCGGCCTGCCCGAGCAGCAGGTCCGGCATCATGTGGACCAGGTTCGTCATGACCGCTACCGCCTGCTCCATGGCTTTTATCCCGGCAACCAGGACAAGGAGCCATAGTGCGACGCTCGCGACGCTCAGTCCTGGCTGACCGCGCCGATCTTGTGAATCGACAGGTCGGCGCCGTAATACTCTTCTTCCTGGGTCAGGCGCAGCCCCAACACGACCCGGATCATGCCATAGACCGCAAACCCGCCGGCCAGGGCGACGACAACGCCCAGCGCCGTGCCGATCAATTGGCTGACCAGGCTGACCCCACCCAGGCCGCCCAGGGCGCTCTGGCCAAAGACGCCACAAGCAATGCCGCCCCAGACACCGCACAGCCCATGCAGCGGCCAGACGCCGAGCACATCGTCGATCTTCCACTTGCCCTGGGCCGCGGTGAAGCACCAGACAAACAAGGCACCGGCAATGGCCCCCGTGACCAGCGCACCGACCGGGTGCATCAGGTCGGAACCGGCACAGACCGCCACCAGACCGGCCAGCGGGCCGTTGTGCAGGAAGCCCGGGTCATTGCGTCCGACTATCAATGCCGCCACGGTACCGCCCACCATGGCCATCAACGAATTGACCGCCACCAGCCCGCTCACCCCGGGCAAGGTCTGGGCACTCATCACGTTGAAACCGAACCAGCCGACAATCAGGATCCACGAACCCAAGGCCAGGAATGGAATGCTCGAAGGCGCAAACGCCACCAGGCGACCGTCCCGGTAGCGGCCATTACGCGGGCCGAGCAAGAGCACGGCAGCCAACGCCAGCCAGCCGCCCATGGCATGCACCACCACGGAGCCGGCGAAGTCATGGAAACTGGCGCCGAACCGGGCTTGCAGCCAGGCCTGCAGGCCAAAATTGCCGTTCCAGATCATGCCCTCGAAAAACGGATAGACAAACGCCACGATCAGCACCGTGGCGCACAACTGCGGTGCGAACCGGGCACGTTCGGCAATACCACCGGAAATGATGGCCGGGATCGCAGCGGCAAAGGTCAGCAGGAAGAAGAACTTCACCAGGCTATAGCCATGATCGGCGCTGAGCACCGCCGCCGGTTGCAGGAAGGTCACACCGTAGGCAATCCAATAGCCTATAAAGAAATAGGCCAGGGTCGAGACCGCGAAATCGCTGAGGATTTTCGACAGCGCATTGACCTGGTTCTTTTGCCGGACCGTTCCCACTTCAAGAAACGCAAAGCCGGCATGCATGGCCAGGACCATGACCGCGCCGAGCAGGATGAACAGCGTGTTGGAGCTGTGGACCAGACCGTCCACGGCGTTTTGCATATTTTCCATGGTATGGGCAGACCTGAAAAAGTTGAAAAAAGCACCAAACCGGTTCGCCAGCCTTGCGAGCGCACCAAGTTGAAACGACTCATTGGCCGTACGCAGGCCGACGAACCGCTTTGGTGCGCAAGAACGGTCAAAACGAAATCCCGCTTGGAGGTGCTTCGCGGGTTTTGATTATTTGGGTTAAGGTTTTTCGGGCTTTCGCCCAGCTTCAGCGCACTGGCGCAGGCTGATGCACCAGTACATGGCAAAAACCTGAGCAAAAGTTGTACCAGTCACTTGTACTGAACCTTCCAGCAAGGCTCATACTCGAACGTTTCAGACGTCACTTACGGAGATTCACCGATGACCAGACCCCAGGCAAAGACTGCTCAAGAAACCCTGATGGAAGATTTCCAGACGCTGGTCAGCGACACGGAACGCTTGCTCGATCACACCGCGACGCTGGCCGGCGATCAAGCCGATGCACTGCGCAGCCAGATTCACGAAACCCTCCTGCGCGCCCGCGAAACGCTCAAGCTGACGGAAGATTCCATGCGCGAACGCGGCCAGGCTGCGGTGGCCGCCACCGAGGAATATGTACAGGCCAACCCTTGGCAATCCGTAGGCATTGCGGCAGGCGTTGGCTTTCTGATTGGTCTGCTGGCGACACGGCGCTGATGATGGGTATCGACGAATCCGGCTCGTCCGAAGCGGGCACAAAAACTACAGCACGCCGCCTGGGCGCGGCGTTCCTTGGCTTGCTGCATAGCCACGTCGAATTGTTCGGCATGGAGCTGCAGGAACAGAAGGCACGCACTGTCAGTCTCCTGCTGTTCGCCGGCCTTGCGTTGGTGTTCGGCCTGCTGCTGTTGGTCGGGCTTTCGGCGCTGGTACTGATCCTGGTATGGGACACCTATCGTCTGGCCGGCATTATCGGCCTGTGCCTGTTTTATCTGCTGGCGGCGCTGTTCTGCGGGCTTCGGCTCAAGGCGGCGATCTACGACGAGTCCTCTCCTTTCCACGCCACCCTCGAAGAACTGGCCAATGACCGGGAGCGCCTGTTGCCATGAGCCTGCCTGATGTTCCTCAAGCCCGGACACGACAGGAAATGCGCAAGGCGCTGGTGCGTCTGCGCATGGAAATGCACCGCCAGGAAATCCGCCAGGAAACACGCCAGTTGCTGCAGCCCTTGCACCGGGCACGCGGCTTGACGCAAAGCTGGCACGAAGGCTTCGGCATCAAGCACGCGCCACTGTGGGGGGTGGCGGCGGTGTCCCTGCTCGGTTTCATCACCGGCAAACGAACCCGCAATGGTGGTGGCGGTGGCTTGACTGGCCTGATCCGCCTGGCAACGACATTGCTTCCGTTGATCAAGCTGGCCAAAGATATGCGCAAACCCTGAGGCCCCAGTGGCGAGGGAGCTTGCTCCCGCTTGAGTGCGAAGCACTCACAAAAATGGGCCTGCTTCGCAGTCCAGCGGGAGCAAGCTCCCTCGCCACACAGGGTTGTGTATCCAGTCTGTGCAGGCCTATAAGCCTTGCAGGGCAGCCCACGAACCGGGAAGCTAGGACAACGACACCATCAAACGGAGCACCCAGCCTTGGATTGGCACACCCTGCTGACTCGCGAACGCCTCGGAAAACCGCTGCACAGTCCGCAAGAACTGGGCCGCAGTCCTTTCCACAAGGACCACGACCGCATCATCTTTTCCGGCGCCTTCCGCCGCCTCGGACGCAAGACGCAAGTGCATCCGGTCTCCAGCAACGACCACATCCATACGCGCCTGACCCATTCTCTGGAAGTCAGCTGCGTCGGGCGTTCCCTGGGCATGCGCGTGGGGGAAACCATCCGCAATGCCCTGCCTGACTGGTGCGAGCCAAGCGACCTGGGCATGGTAGTGCAATCGGCCTGCCTGGCCCACGACATTGGCAACCCGCCGTTCGGTCACTCCGGCGAGGATGCTATCCGCTATTGGTTCCAGCAGGCTGCCGGCCGTGGTTGGCTCGATGCAATGAGCGAAGCCGAGCGCAACGACTTCCTCAACTTCGAAGGTAACGCCCAGGGATTCCGCGTCCTCACCCAACTTGAATACCATCAGTTCGACGGCGGAACGCGGCTGACCTATGCCACCCTCGGCACCTATTTGAAATACCCCTGGACTGCCCGCCACGCGGACTCGCTGGGCTACAAGAAGCACAAGTTCGGTTGCTACCAGAGCGAACTGCCACTGTTGGAGCAGATTGCCCACAAACTCGGTTTGCCACAGATCGAGGATCAACGCTGGGCACGGCATCCCTTGGTGTACCTGATGGAAGCCGCCGATGACATCTGCTACGCGCTGATCGACCTGGAGGACGGCGTGGAGATGGATCTCCTGGAATACCCCCAGGTGGAATCGCTGCTCCTGGACCTGGTGGGCGATGATCTTCCGGACACTTACCGGCAGCTGGGGCCGCTGGACTCGCGGCGACGCAAACTGGCGATCCTGCGAGGCAAGGCCATCGAACACCTGACCAACGCCGCCGCCCGGGCTTTTGTCGAACAGCAGGAAGCCTTGCTTGCCGGCACATTGCCAGGAGATCTCGTGGAGCATATGCACGGCCCGGCAAAACGCTGCGTGTTGAATGCCAAGGACATGGCGCGCCGGAAAATTTTCCAGGACAAGCGCAAGACCCTGCATGAAATCGGCGCCTACACCACGCTGGAAATCCTGCTCAACGGATTTTGCGGAGCGGCCCTTGAACAGCATGGGGGCCGCACGCCTTCGTTCAAGAATCGCCGCATTCTCGACCTGCTGGGGAACAACGCGCCGGATCCCAACGGCCCTTTGCATGGCGCGTTCCTGCGAATGATCGACTTCATTGCCGGCATGACCGACAGCTACGCCAGCGAAATGGCCCAGGAAATGACCGGCCGCACACGCCAATAAAAGGCACCCTTTGCAGCACCTCGAAAAAATGTGGGAGCGAGCTTGCTCGCTCCCACAGGGGATTGGCGGTGAATGTGAATTCTGTAGCGCTGTGCCACAGGGAGTTTGAAGTAGATAAATAATGTATGGCTTACACACCTCGATTAAAAACGCTTCCTTTGTTTGCACAACCAACACAATCAAAGAAATATCCCTTCACACACTGCCAACTCCTCCCATCTCTTTTTGCCATCCACCTACTAAAAAACCGATTACATCGTAATATCTTGCCTCTTTTTTTGTAGGAAACTTCTGAAATTGAAGTTGCATGCCCGTCTCTTCGTACGGCCCTGGTTGTAAGTGGGCTAAGGTGCGCGCTTTATTCAAGTTCGCAGGGTAATTTATTCATGAACTCCGTTTTCATTGTCGACGACCATCCGGTCATCCGCCTCGCTGTTCGCATGCTTCTGGAGCATGAGGGCTATAAGGTCGTGGGAGAAACTGACAACGGCGTCGATGCGATGCAAATGGTGCGCGAATGCATGCCAGACTTGGTTATCCTGGACATCAGCATTCCCAAACTCGACGGGCTGGAAATCCTCTCGCGCTTCAACGCCATGACCACTCCGCTCAAGACGCTGGTGCTCACGGCCCAGTCGCCGACGCTCTTCGGCATTCGATGCATGCAGTCCGGCGCCTCTGGTTACGTTTGTAAACAGGAAGACCTCAGCGAACTTGTCAGCGCAATCAAAGCAGTATTGTCCGGCTATAACTACTTTCCCAGTCAGGCGCTGAATCCGGTACGCCCGGATGACCCACGCAGTATCGAGCTGGACCTTTTCAAAAGTGTCAATGATCGGGAACTGATGGTGCTGCAACTATTTGCCCAGGGTCGTACCAACAAGGAAATAGCCAAAGGAATGTTTCTAAGCAATAAGACCGTCAGTACTTATAAGAAACGGCTGATGCAGAAGCTCAAGGTCAAGTCGTTGGTCGATCTGATTGAAATGGCGAAGCGCAACGCGCTGGTGTGAGAAAAACAGGATGCTCAGACGCATAACCGAATGTCTCCTGCTGATCAGCGCAGCGTTTTATACAGGAATGCTCACGGCGGCAGCGAATGCGCCCGAGCAATATACCCTGCTGGGCCGCTCGTCCATGGCCCATACCGAGGTCAAGCTGGATGATGTTCACCGCGCCTGGCTACAGGATCGGCAAGCGCTGGTCCTGGGAACTTCCGCCCCGGATTACCCGCCCTTCGATCTTTCCACCAGCGGACGCGACTACGAAGGCCTGACGGCTGATTACGCCGACATCATCGCCAAGGCCATCGACCTGCCCATAACAGTCCTGCGCTTCGATTCCCGCGAGGCGGCCATGGCCGCACTCAAGGACGGGCAAATCGATATGCTTGGCACCGCCAACGGTTTCGAGGCGCGCAACCCCGACATTGTGCTGTCGACGCCGTACGCAGTGGACCAACCCGTTCTCGTCACCCGAACGAATGAAAGCCGATCCCTGACTGACGATCTCGAGGGGTTGCGGCTGAGCATGGTTTATCACTACCTGCCGCTACGGGAAATTGAAAAACTCTACCCCAAGGCACTCATTACCACCTACCCGTCCTACCAGAACGCCATCAATGCCGTCGCCTTCGGTCAGGCCGATGTATTTCTCGGCGATACCCTTTCCACCCACTACATGATCAACAAGGGCTACTTGAGCAATATCCGCATGGCCAGCTTCGGCAAACACGAATCCCATGGGTTCGGTTTCGCCGTACGGCGTAGCGACACCCGCTTGCTGGAAGTCATCAACGCTACGCTGAGCCAGGTTTCCATTGCCGAGCAAGCCGCCATCTCCAAGCGCTGGAGTGCAGGCAGCGACCTGTATCTCACGGACCACAGGATACAACTGACCGACCGTGAGCAACGCTGGCTGGCGGGGCATCCGGTGGTCCGGGTGGTGGTGAACGAAACCTCCGCGCCTTTCACCTTCTTCGATGCGGATGGGGACTTTCGCGGCATCAGTGCCGACCTGCTGGAACTGATCCGGCTGCGCACCGGCCTGCGCCTGGACATCCAGCGCCGCCAGAACGACAGCGAAATGATTGCTGCGGTCCTCAACGATCAAGCCGACATGATCGCCGCACTTTTGCCCAGCAGTGAACGACAACTCCAGTTGAAGTTCAGCCGCCCCTACGTCGATAGCTCGTTCGTCCTGCTGACCCGCAAACAGTCCGACACGCCCACGACACTCGATCAGTTAGGCCACGCCAGCCTGGCAATCGCCAAAGGCAATCCGGTCATCGGATGGCTACGCAGCCAGTACCCGAACCTTCAAATCATCGAAACGGACGGCCCCTTGCGCGCCGTGGAAATGCTTGCCCATGGCCAGGTCGACGGCAGCGTGAACTCGCAGGTGATGGCCAACTACTTCATCTCCTCCTATGCGTGGCGCGACAGGTTGCAAATCAGCAGCACGGTGGGCACCCAACAGGCCATGTTCGCGCTGGCCACGGCAAAAAACGCCACAGAGTTGAACGCCATCCTCGACAAGGCCCTGACCAGCATCGACCCTGACGAACTGGGCGTCATCAACAACCGCTGGCGCGGTTACGTCTCGCCCTCGGAACACACCTGGCGCGCCTACAACCGCCTGTTCCTCCAGGTCGTCGTGGGCGTTGGCCTGTTGTTGCTGTTTTCCCTGGCGTGGAACGCCTACATGCAGCGCCAGATCAGGCAACGCCAACGGGCGGAACTGGCCCTCAATGATCAACTCGAATTCATGCATTCACTGCTCAACGGCACCCCCCATCCCATCTACGTGAGGGATCGCAACGGCATCCTGCAAAGCTGCAACGACAGCTACCTGCAAACGTTCGACGTCAAACGCGAGGACGTCATCGGCAAGAGCCTGATGCCAGGATCCATGAGCAACGCCTTCGAAGCGCAGGAGTACCAGGCGGACTACCAACGCGTCATGGCCGAAGGCACCGCCCTGATCGTCGACCGGCCCCTGCACATCGGGGACAGGCAACTGACGATCTATCACTGGATCCTCCCCTACCGAAACTCCGCCGCCGAAGTGCAAGGCATCATCGGCGGCTGGATCGACATCAGTGAGCGGCGCCAGCTGTTCGAGGAACTGCGCGCGTCCAAGCAACGGGCCGATGACGCGAACCGCGCCAAAAGCACCTTCCTGGCAACCATGAGCCATGAAATCCGCACCCCCATGAACGCGGTGATCGGCATGCTTGAGCTGGCCCTGAAACAGGCCGACAAGGGCCGTGTGGACCGTTCGACCATCGAAGTCGCGTACGAATCGGCCTCCGGCATGCTCGAACTGATAGGCGATATTCTGGACATCGCCCGTATCGAATCCGGTCATCTGAGCCTGGCCCCCGAACGCGTCAATCTCAGGGCCTTGCTGCAATCGGTCATTCGGGTATTCGAGGGCGTGGCCCGGCAGAAAAACCTGGCGTTGTCCCTGCAGTTCGACGCCGCCAAGGGCAGCCCTGACGTGTTGATGGACCCGTTGCGGTTCAAACAGGTGCTGTCGAACCTGATCAGCAATGCCCTCAAATTTACCGAGCAGGGCCAGGTAGTGATCAAGGTCCGGCTGTCTCCAACCGACCGGGACGACGTCCTGCAAATGCACCTGGAGGTCAACGACAGCGGCATCGGTATTGCTCCGGCGGACCTGCAACGTTTGTTCGAGCCGTTTGCCCAGGTCGATAACACCAGCCGGATGGCCCGCAACGGTGCGGGGTTGGGGCTGGTGATCAGTCGTAACCTGTGCCGGATGATGGGCGGCAGCCTGCACATGAACAGCCAACCCGGCACCGGCACCCAGGTCCAGGTCTGCCTGCAGTTGACTGTCCTGGCGACGGCGCCGGTTCGCCCCCCACCTGAACCGGTCATCGAAACGGCCCAAGCCCCCCTGAACGTCCTGATCGTGGACGATCATCCCGCCAACCGCCTGCTGATGTCGCAGCAATTGGAATACCTGGGCCATCACTACCAGGTCGCCCATGATGGTGCCCACGGGCTTGAGGTCTGGCAAAAGAACCACTTCGATCTGGTCATCGCCGATTGCAACATGCCGATCATGAGCGGCTACGAACTGGCCCGGTCGATTCGTCGCGATGAATCCGAGCAGCAACGACCGCCCTGCACCCTACTGGGGTTCACTGCCAATGCCCAACCGGAGGAAAAACAACGCTGCCAGGACGCAGGGATGGACGACTGCCTGTTCAAGCCAATCAGCCTGAGCGCCTTGAGCCAATGGATCAAGGCAGTCAAACCCGTCAGTTGCCCGGCAGTTTTCAGCATACAAAGCCTGCAGGCGTTGACCGGCGGCGACCCGTCGTCCAACCGGCGGCTGCTGGCCGAATTGCTCAGCAGCAGCCGCTCGGACCGCCAGGAGTTGCTCGGCGTCGCCCACAGCGCAAACCGGTCAGCACTGGCCGAAATAGCGCACAAGATAAAAGGCGTCGCCCGCATCGTCCAGGCGACCTCACTGATCCAGCGGTGCGAGGCGCTGGAACACGCTTGTCACCAGGCGCAAGCGCCCAGGCGAATCAGCGATTGCATCGACGCCCTCGACCGAGCCATGAGCGAACTGGAGCGGGCCCTCGAAACGGAGATCGCCAAGGCAAAATAATCCAGCGTTTACTATGCTATTCGCTCAGCAGTGCGTACCTGGGGGTTCTCGATCGGTTTCCCTGCACGCGGGAACACCATCGAGAACGCCCCCTGACACTTGGAGTGACTGCAATGCCCAGCGCACCGCGTCCGGAAAAACGCCGGTTCCCCCTGCACGTTCACATCAGCGTGATGTTTACCCTGCTTCTGTTGCTGACCGGGGTGGTGCTGGGGATTTTCAATTACCGGCAAACCACGCAAATCATCCTGTCCAGCAGTGAGAAACTGTTCAACCGTATTGAACAGGATGTGCGCCTGGATCTGTACGACACCTACGAACCCATCCGCCACCTGTTGAGGCTGTTGGCCGACTACCCGGCGACGCGCACTCCCCAGATGGCGCAACGCCTGGCCCTGCTCGTGCCCTTCAGCCAGGCACTGCGGGACAACCCGAACCTGGCATCGTTGTACCTGGGCGATCATCAGGGCAACTTCATGATGGTCCGGCCATTGCGCACCGCGGTCCTGAAAGTCGCCCTGCAGGCACCGGCCGAGGCGGTCTACCAAGTCTGGACCGTCGAGCGGGCAACCGAGCAAGGCCCGGTTCACTCACAGTCGCTGTTCTACGACGAGACGCTGACGCTCATCGGGCGCCGGGACATTGTCGACGAAACCTACGACCCCCGCAGCCGCGGCTGGTTTCGCAGCGCCGTCGGCAACACCGAGCAGATCACCACCGAGCCCTACGTTTTTTTCTCCACCCATAACGTCGGCACCACCCTCGCCCTGCGCAGTGGCGAGCAGGCTGTCATCGGCGCCGACCTGACCCTGGCGGCCCTGTCCCAGACCCTGGCCAAACACAAGGTGACCACCGGCACCGAAGTCGTCCTGCTCGATCCCAAGGGCAACGCAGTGGGTTATCCCGACAACAGCCGGCTGCTCGCCGATGCCCAGTCGGCACGCCTGATCAAGGCCCGAGACCTCAGCCCGGCCATCGCCGCTGCGCTCGACGACAACACCGATGCCACGCGCCTGGAAGCGGACGGACGCCAGTGGATCGTTTCTCGCAGCCACATGCAGGAAGGCGGGCCCCAGGGCCTGGAACTGGCGCTGCTGGTCCCTGAAGATGAGCTGCTGGACAATGCCTATCGCATGCGCTGGCAAGGCGCACTCATCACCCTCGCCACGCTGCTGCTGTGCCTGCCCCTGGGTTGGCTGACGTCCAGGATCCTGGTCAAGCCTTTGCGCGAACTGGTGCAGGAGGCCGATGCCATTCGCAGCTTTGACTTCAACTACCCCGTGTCCCGTCGCTCCCCGGTGCTGGAAGTCGATCAGTTGAGCGTGTCGATGGCGCGCATGAAAGAGACCCTGGCGAGTTTCTTTGAAATCACCGCCAGCCTGCGCGCCGAAACCCGCTTCGCCCCGTTGCTGGAACGGGTGTTGTTTGAAACCGTAAAAATCGGCCAGGCCCAGGCAGGCCTGATCTACTTGCGCGAGAACGACGAGAACCGGGTCAAGCCGTATGGGCTGGTCATCAATGGAACACCCAGGGATCTCGAGGCCTTCAAGTTACGCAGTCATGAGCTCCAGGCTGGCGACAGCCCGCAATGGCTCCAGCAATTGGCCACCTCGGACAACCTCGTGGCCTCCCTGGGCTTCGAACAGGCGGCCGATCTGCAGAGCGTCCTGCGGGAGCTGGACTCGCCGCGCGTCCATCTGATCGGTATTCGCCTTCGCAATCGGCACCAGGAAACCGTCGGCGTCCTGGTACTGCTGATCACCGACAGCGGCACCGAAGCCGACCTGGAAAAACTGCAGCCCGACCGCATCGCCTTCCTGCAGGCCGTGTCCGGTGCCGCCGCCGTGAGCATCGAGGGTCAGCGCCTGCAAGCCAGGCAAAAGCAGTTGCTGGACGCCTTCATCCAATTGCTGGCCGGCGCGATCGATGCCAAGAGTCCCTACACGGGCGGCCATTGCCAGCGGGTGCCGGTCCTGACCCTGATGCTCGCCCAGGCGGCTGCTGCCAGCCAGGTACCGGCATTCGAAACCTATCGGCCCACCGAGGACGAATGGGAAGCCCTGCACATCGCCGCCTGGCTGCACGATTGCGGCAAGGTCACCACCCCCGAATATGTGGTCGACAAGGCCACCAAGCTGGAAACCCTGAACGACCGGATCCACGAGATACGCACCCGCTTCGAGGTGCTCAAGCGCGACGCCTGGGTCGATTATTGGCAGGCCGTGGCAAGCGGCGGCGAGCCGTCATCCCTGGCGCAACAGCGCGACGCGACATTGACGGCACTGGATGACGACTTTGCTTTCGTCGCCCGCTGCAACCTGGGCTCCGAAGCCATGGCCGAAGCCGATCTGCAGCGCCTGCGACACATCGCGCAACGCCCGTGGACCCGGACCCTCGATGATCGCCTGGGGGTTTCCTGGGAAGAAAACCGGCGCCAGGCCCGCGCGCCCAAGCCGACACTACCGGTCACTGAGCCACTGTTGGCAGACAAGCCCGAGCACCTGCTCGAACACCACCAAGCCGAACTGATCCCGGCGGAAAATCCGTGGGGCTTCCAGCTCGACGTACCGGCCTGGAAATACAACCGCGGCGAGCTCTACAACCTGAGCATCACGCGAGGCACGCTAACCCGCGAGGAGCGCTACGTCATTAACCATCACATGGTGCAGACGATCCTGATGCTCAGCCAGTTACCCTTTCCCAGCCACTTGGACAACGTGGCGGAGATCGCTGGCGGTCATCACGAGAAGATGGATGGCAGCGGTTATCCCAAGCGTCTCAAACGCGAAGAGATGAGCCTGCCGGCGCGCATGATGGCCATTGCCGACATTTTCGAAGCGCTGACGGCAGCCGACCGCCCCTACAAGAAAGCGAAGAAACTGAGCGAGGCCCTGGGCATCATGGCCACCATGTGCCGTGACGCCCATATCGATCCCGAGCTGTTCGGGTTGTTCATCGATGAAAAGATCTACCTGAGCTACGCCAACCAGTTCCTCGACCCGCACCAGATCGACGAAATCGATCCCCACGGCCTGCTGGTCAAGGCAGGGTTGAAGGTATGATCAGCAATCCGTCAGGCGCAGGAATATCGCGGCCAACTGCTCGATGCCGGCTTGATCATGCTCGGTAAAACGCGCCAGTTTCGGACTGTCCAGGTCGAGCACGCCGATCAGGCGCCCGTCCTTGACCAGCGGCACCACCAGTTCGCTGTTCGACGCGCTGTCGCAGGCGATGTGCCCGGCGAAGGCATGGACGTCTTCGACGCGCTGGGTCTGCCGGGTCGCCGCCGCCGTACCGCACACGCCGCGGCCAAAGGGGATCCGCACGCAGGCGATCTGGCCCTGGAACGGTCCCAGGACCAGCTCTTCGTTGCGATTGAGGTAAAAACCGGCCCAGTTCAGGTCGTCCAGCTGACTGGACAGGAAAGCCGAGAACTGCGCGGCGTTGGCGATGAAGTCACGCTCATCGGCCAGCAAGGATTCCAGCTGTGCCGATAACAACGCGTAGCCGTCAAGGCCGACTCCGGTGCCCTTCAAATCGATCATGCCTTGTGCTCCAACAATTTCAGGCCTACCCAATAGCGGGCAAACTGATAGGCGCAACGTCCGTTGCGATTGCCGCGACCGGTTGCCCAGCGCACCGCCAGTACATCCAGCGCTTCGTCGCGCTGCCAGGCCAGCCCGGCCTTGGCTGCCAATTCGCCGATCCAGTGCTCCACCACGTTAAGGAAATGCTCCTGGGTAAACGGATAAAACGACAGCCACAGGCCAAAGCGGTCGGACAAGGCGATCTTGTCCTCTACCGCTTCGCTGGGATGAAGTTCGCCGTCGACCCGTTTCCAGTTCTCGTTGTCGCTTTCCTTCTCCGGCACCAGGTGACGACGGTTGGAAGTGGCATACAGCAACACGTTGTCCGGCGCCTGCTCCAGGGAACCATCCAACACGCTCTTGAGCACGCGGTAATCGCCTTCACCGGACTCGAACGACAAGTCATCGCAGAACAACACGAAGCGCTGGGGCAGTTTCGCAACCTGCTCCACCACCCGAGGCAGATCGGCCAGGTGATCGCGTTCGATCTCGATCAAGCGCAGGCCATGCGGGGCATGTTCAGCCAACAGGGCGCGTACCAGGGACGACTTGCCGGTGCCACGCGAGCCCCAGAGCAAGGCATGGTTGGCAGGCATGCCATCGATGAACTGCCGGGTGTTGCGGCCCAGTTGTTCGACCTGGCGGTCCACGCCGATCAGGTCCGACAGGCGCATGTCGAGGCTGACCTGCAGCGGCAGCAGGTAGCCGCTACGGCCGTCACGCTGCCAGCGGGCGGCCAGGGTCTGGGTCCAATCGATGGTGGGCCGGGGCGCCGGCAGCAAAGGCTCGATCCGGGCCAGCACGGCATCGGCACGCTCAAGAAAAGCATTCAATCGCGAGTCCACGTCTTCTCCTCGGACAGGTTCACAGTAATGATGGCGCTCGAGCTACGAAACGTCGTATCCAATGGCGGGTCTACTTCACACAATACACACCGGCTGCACCGGTACTCAGAGATGATCAGCTATGCTTGACCGGCGAAGGGAAACGTAAGTGGTTCATCACTCAATGGACATCAGATTCACCCAACGGCTTTCCTACAAGCAGGCCCGCCTGACCGTCCTGGTGGGCTTCGTGTTGGGCACCTTGCTCAGTCTGATGCAGATCGGCATCGATTATGCCAGCGAAGACGCGTCGATCAACCGTGAAATCCTCTCGCTGCTGGAAATCAGCCACAACCCGGCCTCGCGCATCGCCTACAACATCGACGCCGAGCTCGCCCAGGAGCTGTCCATGGGCCTGTTGCGCTCACCGGCCATCATTGGGGCCGAGCTGATCGACAACAACAATACCGTGCTCGCCAGCGTCAAGCGGCCCGAGCTGCAAAGCAGCTACCGGTTCATCAGCGACTTTCTGTTCGGCGCCCAGCGTCAGTTCGAGGATCGGCTCTACCTGGATCACTTGCCCAACGAATCCCTGGGCATGCTGCGACTGGACGTCGACACCTATGCGTTCGGCAGTCGTTTCCTGCGCCGTGCCGAGGTCACCCTGCTCAACGGCTTCGCCCGCAGCCTGATCCTGACTGGCCTGCTGCTGGCACTGTTCTACGTGATGCTGACCAAGCCCCTGGTGCGGGTCATCCGCGAACTGAGCAGCCGCGACCCGAGCAGCAACGAACAGAATCACCTGGAATGCCCTGCCGGCCACCAGTCCGATGAAATCGGCGTACTGGTTTCCGTCGCCAACCAGCAGTTCGAAAATATCTCCACCGAAATCCAGCAGCGGCGCACGGCCGAAAATCGCCTCACCGAATACCTCGCGCAATTGGAGAACATCGTCTCGGCACGCACCGCCGAACTCAAGGCCAGCAACGCCCGCCTCAGCCAGTCCAACGAGGAACTGGAAGTGGCCCGGCGCACGGCCCTGGACATGGCCGAGGCCCGCTCTGCGTTCCTCGCCAACATGAGCCACGAGATCCGCACACCGCTCAACGGCCTGCTGGGAATGATCGCCCTGTCCCTGGACGGCCCCCTGACGGCCGAACAACAGCAACAGCTATCGATTGCCCATGACTCGGGCAAGGTATTGGTCGAACTGCTCAACGATATCCTCGACCTGTCGAAATTCGACGCCGGTCAACTGGAACTCGAACGCATCCCGTTCGACCTCGGCTCCCTGGTGGAGGATACCGCCAACCTGCTTTCTCAGAACGCGGCCCCGAGTGTCGAACTGGCCTGCCTGATCAAACCGCAGTTCCCGGCGCAGGTACTCGGCGATCCGACCCGGGTGCGTCAGATCGTCAGCAACCTGCTGTCCAATGCCCTGAAATTCACGCGCTTCGGCCGGGTCGACGTGAAGTTGAGTCATTACGAAGGCGGCGTGCGCATCGAGGTCTGCGACACGGGCATCGGTATCCCCCAGGAAGCCCAGGCGAGAATCCTGCAACCGTTCACCCAGGCCGGCGCCGGGATTACCCGCCAGTTCGGTGGCACCGGGCTGGGCCTGGCACTGACCTACAACCTCTGTGAAGCCATGCAGGGCCGGTTGACCATCAGTTCCGAAGCTGGCTTCGGCAGTCAGTTCTGTGCCGACCTGCCCCTGCCTTGCCATCTCCCGGCAACGCCGGTCGAACCGTTGCGCGGCAACGTCGTCGCCATCACCGCCAGCAGCAGCGGCCTGGCCGAGTTGCTGGGCATGCTGTTGCCGGGGTGGGGCCTGGATTATGTGCAGCGCTCCATCGACGACGGGTTGCTGGGGCTCAAGCCTGACATGCTGATCACCGACTGCCCGGAATGCCTGTTCAACCTGCGGCCAACCTTTGACGCACCGATCCTGCTGGTGACCGCCTATGGCAGCTTCATGCCCAGCGAAGAAGCCGCCGCCCTCGCCCCGCTGATACAACAGGCTCGGCCGCTGGCGCGCCTTGCGCTGTACCAGATTCTGCGGCGCGCCATGCAAAGCGAGGCGACCGTCATTGATGACGCACAGATCGAAACCCTGGCGCCGTCCAGGCGTGGACGGGTGCTGCTGGTGGAGGACAACCCGGTCAACCAACTGGTGGCCAAGGGGATGTTGGTAAAACTGGGCTGCGAAGTCACCGTCGCAGCCCACGGCGCCGAAGCCCTGAGTCAACTGGAACAGCGGGTGTTCGACCTGGTGTTGATGGACTGCAACATGCCGGTAATGGATGGCTACGAAGCCAGTCGACAGATCCGCCAAAGCGGGCGCTGGTCGGACCTGCCGATTGTCGCCCTGACGGCCAACGCAATGCCCGAGGAACGTGAGCGCTGCCGTGCGGCCGGCATGAACGATTACCTGTCCAAGCCGTTCCGCCGCGAAGAACTGGCGGCAGTGCTGGACCAGTGGGTGCCGACTACGTCAGCGCTTTGATCTGGCCCAACAGGTGATCGAGACCGTCTCGCAATGTTGCGAGGCGGTCCAGGTCGATACCGCTGTCGCACAACAGGCGGGCCTTGAGCGGGCCGACCTGTTCACGCAAGGCTCGTCCGGCAATCGTCAGGCTCAAGTGCACCTCCCGCTCGTCCCGGGCCGAACGCTGGCGCTGGACCAGGTCCAGCTGCTCCAGGCGCTTGAGCAGCGGCGTCAGCGTCCCGGAATCCAGTAGCAAACGCTCACCCAGCGCCTTGACCGTCGGCTGTGCCGGGGCCGTGTCCTGCCATTCCCAGAGCACCAGCATCGCCAGGTATTGCGGATAGGTCAGGCCGAGTTGATCGAGCATTGGCTTGTAGCCACGGATCACTGCACGCGAAGCAGCGTACAGCTTGAAGCACAACTGGCTGTCGAGCTTCAGGGAATCGACTGACAGGTCATTCATTTGAGCAGCGCTTCGATCTCACTGGTCAGGTCCTGGGGCTTGGTGGTCGGGGCAAAACGCTTGACCACTTGGCCGTCCCTGCCGATCAGGAACTTGGTGAAATTCCACTTGATGCCTTTGGACCCCAGCACCCCGGGCGCCCGCTGTTTAAGCTGGACGAACAGGGGATGGGCGTTGGCGCCGTTGACCTCGATTTTCTTGAACAGCGGAAAACTCACACCGAAGTTCAACTCGCAGAATTCGGTAATTGCCCCCTCGTCGCCCGGCTCCTGCTTGCCAAACTGATTGCAGGGAAAGCCCAACACCACCAGGCCCTGGTCCTTGTAGGTCTGCCACAACGCCTCAAGCCCCTTGTATTGCGGAGTGAACCCGCACTGGCTGGCCGTGTTGACCACCAGCACAGCCTTGCCGGCGAAATCGGCGAGGGTCTTTTGCTCCCCCTTGATGGTGGTGCACGGGATGCTCAGCAGATTGTCGCTCATGGCAAGGCTCCAAAACGAATAGGACAGGTGGTGAAGATAGCGAGCGATTCAATTGTGTGCAATTTAATTATCCGAACCCATGGTCTGTGGAGCCCACAGGCTCTTGTGGCGAGGGAGCTTGCTCCCGCTCGGCGGCGCAGCCGTCGTAAACCCGGCTGGTGCGATTTTCCTGCAAGACCGCGTCATCCCCTATTGGGGCGGCTGCGCCGCCCAGCGGGAGCAAGCTCCCTCGCCACAGGGGATTGTGAGCAATCCCTAACGGGGTACGAGATCCAGGCACACCGAGTTGATGCAGTACCGCAAACCCGTGGGCGGCGGGCCGTCGGGGAAGACGTGGCCCAGGTGGGCATCGCATTTGGCGCAGACCACCTCGGTGCGAATCATGCCGTGGCTGACGTCCCGCACCTCCACCACCGCGCTGCCTTCGATCGGCGCGTAGAAACTTGGCCAGCCACAGCCCGAATCGAATTTGGTCTGCGAATCGAACAACGGCTCGTTGCAGCAGATGCAGTGGTACACGCCCTCGGTCTTGGTGGCGTTGTACTTACCGGAGAATGGCCGTTCGGTGCCCTTCAGCCGACAGACGTTGTACTGCTCCGGGTCGAGCATGGAGTGCCATTCTTCAAGGGTTTTTTCCAACTTTTCCATCGTCCTACCTCGGCAATTGAAAAAGCCCGATCCGACGCTTTTCCGCAGATCGGGCGGCACGTATGATTGCGCCTCGTCAGACGCCAGTCTGGCAGTCACGTCATGCGCATTCAAACGGATTGTGACGCCTATACCGCGTCAGGCCTGGGCACAGACGCAGGATTCCCAGTACGGTGGTTCATACGCCGCCTGGATCGTTCATTTTCGGGAACACATCGCCATGCAGGTCAGCAAATCGAACAAGCTCGCCAACGTCTGCTACGACATTCGCGGCCCGGTGCTCAAGCACGCCAAACGCCTGGAAGAGGAAGGCCATCGCATCCTCAAGCTGAACATCGGTAACCCGGCCCCTTTTGGTTTCGAAGCGCCCGATGAAATCCTCCAGGACGTCATCCGCAACCTGCCGACCGCCCAGGGCTACAGCGACTCCAAGGGCCTGTTCAGCGCCCGCAAGGCCGTGATGCAGTACTACCAGCAGAAGCAGGTCGAAGGTGTCGGCATCGAGGACATCTACCTGGGTAACGGCGTGTCCGAGCTGATCGTGATGTCCATGCAGGCCCTGCTCAACAATGGCGACGAAGTGCTGGTGCCGGCGCCGGACTATCCGCTGTGGACCGCTGCCGTGAGCCTGTCCGGTGGCAATCCGGTGCATTACCTGTGCGACGAACAGGCCAACTGGTTTCCCGACCTGGCGGACATCAAGGCCAAGATCACGCCCAATACCAAGGCACTGGTGATCATCAACCCGAACAATCCGACCGGCGCGGTGTATTCCAGGGAAGTGCTGCTGGGCATGCTGGAACTGGCCCGCCAACACAACCTGGTGGTGTTTTCCGACGAGATCTACGACAAGATCCTCTACGACGACGCCGTGCACATCTGCACGGCATCCCTGGCACCGGACCTGCTGTGCCTGACCTTCAACGGCCTGTCCAAATCCTATCGGGTAGCGGGTTTCCGATCAGGCTGGGTTGTTATTTCCGGTCCCAAGCATCACGCCCAGAGCTACATCGAAGGCATCGACATGCTGGCCAACATGCGCCTGTGTGCCAACGTGCCGAGCCAGCATGCGATCCAGACGGCGCTGGGCGGCTACCAGAGCATCAACGACCTGGTCCTGCCCCAGGGCCGGCTGCTGGAACAGCGCAATCGAACCTGGGAACTGCTCAACGACATTCCCGGCGTCAGTTGTGTCAAGCCGATGGGCGCGCTGTATGCCTTCCCGCGGATCGACCCGAAGGTCTGCCCGATCCACAACGATGAAAAATTCGTCCTCGACCTGCTGCTGTCCGAGAAGCTGCTGGTGGTCCAGGGCACGGCGTTCAACTGGCCGTGGCCGGATCACTTCCGCGTCGTGACCCTGCCACGGGTCGATGACCTCGACCAGGCCATTGGCCGGATCGGCAACTTCCTCAAGTCCTACCGTCAGTAAGCCAGGCAGCGTGCGAGGCGTCCTCACCTCGCACGCTGTTTGATTCAGCAACATATCCGTTCCGCCGACTCCGTCGGGCCTTCTACACTGGGGATTGGACGGTCAACATGCATCTGGGCTCAACGTTCACGGGGGGCAGGCAGCGCATTTCTTTTCCCTGGTCACTTTCAGAAAAGTCTTTCAAACATTTAGGACGCGTGTAGGACACAGTTTGAAATAGTCGGCGAGTTGAATAGCCTGCGGCGGCACCTTATATACCCCGCATAACGCTACATCTTTAGCACGAGGAGATTTTCACAACCATGATGCGCATCCTGCTGTTCTTGGCCACTAACCTGGCGGTCGTGCTGATTGCCAGCATCACCCTGAGCCTCTTCGGCTTCAACGGGTTCATGGCGGCCAACGGGGTTGATCTCAACCTCAATCAGCTGCTGATTTTCTGTGCGGTGTTCGGTTTCGCCGGTTCCCTGTTCTCGCTGTTCATCTCCAAGTGGATGGCGAAGATGAGCACCAGCACCCAGATCATCAGCCAGCCGCGCACGCGTCACGAACAATGGCTGCTGCAAACCGTCGAGCAGCTGTCCCGCGAAGCCGGCATCAAGATGCCGGAAGTCGGGATTTTCCCAGCCTACGAGGCCAACGCCTTCGCCACCGGCTGGAACAAGAACGACGCACTGGTCGCCGTCAGCCAGGGTTTGCTCGAGCGGTTTTCCCCGGATGAAGTCAAGGCCGTGCTGGCCCACGAGATCGGCCACGTCGCCAACGGCGACATGGTGACCCTGGCGCTAATCCAGGGCGTGGTGAACACCTTCGTGATGTTCTTTGCCCGCATCATCGGCAATTTCGTCGACAAGGTGATTTTCAAGAACGAAGAAGGCCAGGGTATCGCCTACTACGTGGCAACCATCTTCGCCGAGCTGGTACTGGGCATCCTCGCCAGCGCCATCGTCATGTGGTTCTCGCGCAAACGCGAGTTCCGCGCCGACGACGCCGGTGCACGCCTGGCCGGCACCAGCGCCATGATCGGCGCCCTGCAGCGCCTGCGCGCCGAGCAAGGCTTGCCGGTGCACATGCCCGACACCCTGAATGCCTTTGGCATCAACGGTGGCATCAAGCAGGGCCTGGCTCGCATGTTCATGAGCCACCCGCCGCTGGAAGAGCGTATCGACGCACTGCGTCGTCGCGGCTGACAGCCGGGGAATCTGTGGCGAGGGAGCTTGCTCCCGCTCGGGCGCGAAGCGCCCCTAGAACCCGGCGACACGGTGGATCAGGTTAATTGAGTGAGCTTGAGAGGGGGCTGCTGCGCAGCCCAGCGGGAGCAAGCTCCCTCGCCACAAGAGCAGGGGGCTCCCTCGCCATAGATTCATCCGTCAACGATTGGAAATCCGATACACCCGCTCATCCAGCCGCTTCACCCCAGCCTGCAAGAACTTCCAGCTCTCCCCCAGCACATCCTGCTCCTGCAAGACCTCCAGTCGCCAGGCATTACCCAGCAATCTCAGCACCTCATCATTGCCCACGGAGAAAGGCGGGCCAGGCATTTCATCCTGGTTGTAATCCAGCGCAATCAACAATCCCACGCACGCCGGCATGATTTTCTGCAAATACGCCGCATACCGCTCTCGCATCGCCACTGGCAAGGCAATCAACGCAGCGCGGTCGTACAACGCCGTGCAATCGGCCACATCTGCAGCACTCAAGGCAAAGAAATCACCACAGCGGATTTCGATGCCCCCGGCACGGAAGACCTTGAACACACCCTCTTCACTCACGCTCGGCTCAAGCCGATGTTCAAGAAAAAAATCATTGGCGGCTTTTTCCGATAACTCCACGCCCAGCACCGAGTACCCCTGATGGGCAAACCACAGCAGATCCAGGCTTTTGCCACACAATGGCACCAGCACCCGACTGCCCTGGGCCAGGCCCAGTTGCGGCCAGAACCGTTGCAGGTACGGGTTCACCTCCGGTAAGTGAAAACCAATCTGGTTCGATGACCAGCGCTTGTGCCAAAACTCGGGCTCCATGATTCACTCCAAGAAATTCGATAAAAACGGGCTAAAACTTATATTAGATTTAGATCATTGACCTGACGGAAGATGATCACATCTTAACGCTCAGGAGCCCCTTCATGCTGCCCAGCCTGTTTATCTCCCATGGCTCACCGATGCTCGCCCTAGAGCCCGGCGACAGCGGTCCGGCATTGGCTCGCCTGGCCGCTCAATTGCCCAAGCCCAAGGCCATCGTCATTGTGTCCGCCCACTGGGAAAGCAACGAATTGCTGGTCAGCGCCAATCCGCAGCCGCGCACCTGGCACGACTTCGGCGGGTTTCCACCAGCCTTGTATGAGGTGCAGTACCCCGCGCCTGGCGATCCTCAACTGGCGACGCAAGTCGCAGCCGTGCTCAACACCGCGAACCTGCCGGCACGCCTCGACCCTCAACGGCCGTCCGACCATGGCGTCTGGGTGCCATTGTCTTTGATGTACCCAGAAGCCGACATCCCGGTGGTGCAGGTTTCCCTGCCCAGCCGCCAGGGACCAATGTTGCAGACACAGGTCGGCCAGGCCCTGGCGAGCCTGCGTCAGCAAGGCATCTTGCTGATCGGTTCCGGCAGTATCACCCATAACCTGCGCGACCTGGACTGGAACGCCGGCCCCGACAACATTGAGCCCTGGGCCAAGGCCTTTTGCGACTGGATGGTTGAGAAGCTGGCGGCCGACGACGAGGCCGCGCTGCATGATTACCGTCGCCAGGCGCCGAACGCCGTGCGCAGCCACCCCAGCGATGAGCACTTGCTGCCGCTGTATTTTGCCCGAGGGGCGGGGGGCAAGTTCAGCATTGTCCATGCGGGGTTCACGATGGGGGCGCTGGGGATGGACATCTATCGGTTCGATTGACTGATTGGCCTCCCCCTGACGGCACACCAAACGACAGGCATAAAAAATCCCCGAACCAGTCGGGGATTTTTCATGCTCGATCAATCAGCCCAAGAGCCGATCAATCTTCGCGATAGCGACGCAGCTTGAGCTGCTTGCCAGCCACACGAGTGTCTTTGAGCTTGGTCAGCAACTTCTCCAGACCATCTTCCGGCAGTTCCACCAGGCTGAAGCTGTCACGCACCTGGATGCGACCGATCGCTTCGCGAGCCAGGCCGCCTTCGTTGAGGATGGCACCCAGCAGGTTCTTGGCGGCGATGCCGTCACGGGCACCCAACGCGGTACGGCAGCGGGCACGGCCTTCGGCCAGCGGAATCGGAGCACGACGCTCGCGATCACCACGGTCCGGACGATCACCGGTGCGCTCAGGACGATCGCCACGCGGTGCGTTGTTCGGCACCAGGGGACGCTCCTTCTCGATCGCAGCCAGGTTCAGCGCTTGGCCATTGGTGGCCTTGCGCAGCAGTGCAGCGGCCAGGGCGCGCGGGCTGCAACCGATGTCGGCGGTCAGGCGATCGAGCAGATCACCGTGGGTCGATTCGGCGTCAGCCACCAGTGGCGACAGGCTGTTGGTCAGTTTCTTGATGCGGGCATCGAGAACGGCCTGGGCGTCCGGCAGGCGAACTTCAGCTACCTTCTGGCCAGTTACACGCTCGATCACTTGCAGCATGCGACGCTCACGCGGGGTGACCAGCAGCAGCGCACGGCCTTCGCGACCAGCACGGCCAGTACGGCCGATACGGTGAACGTAGGATTCCGGATCGTACGGCATGTCCACGTTGAATACGTGGGTGATGCGCGGAACGTCCAGGCCACGGGCAGCAACGTCGGTCGCCACAACGATGTCCAGGCGGCCATCCTTGAGGGAGTCGATCACGCGCTCACGCTGGTTCTGGGCAATGTCACCGTTCAGCGCTGCGGCTTTGTAGCCTTTGGCTTCCAGGGCGCTGGCCAGGTCCAGGGTCGCTTGCTTGGTACGCACGAACATGATCAGGGCGTCGAAGTCTTCCACTTCCAGCAAGCTGAGAACGGCGGAAGTCTTCTGGTCGGCGTGAACCAGCAGGTGAGCCTGTTCGATCGCGGTGACGGTCTGGGTCTTGGTCTGGATCTTCACATGTTGCGGATCGCGCAGGTGGCGCTCGGCAATGGCACGGATCGATTGCGGCAGGGTGGCCGAGAACAATACAGTCTGGCGGGTCGCTGGCAGGGCCTTGAAGATGACTTCCAGGTCATCCATGAAACCCAGCTTGAGCATTTCGTCGGCTTCGTCGAGAACCAGGTGGTTCACGGTGGCCAGGACTTTTTCGTCACGACGCAGGTGATCGCACAGACGACCCGGAGTGGCGACAACGATCTGCGCGCCATTACGGATGGCTTTCAGTTGTGGGCCCATCGGGGCACCGCCATAAACGGCCACAACAGTAACGCCAGGCATCTGCTTGGAATAGGTTTCGAAAGCGGTTGCTACTTGCAGCGCCAACTCACGAGTTGGCGCCAGGATCAGGGCTTGCGGTTCGCGCTTGGCAGGATCGATGCGATGCAGGATCGGCAGGGCGAACGCAGCGGTTTTACCCGTACCGGTTTGCGCCTGGCCAATCATGTCGTGACCGGCCATGATGATCGGGATCGATTGCTGCTGAATCGCCGAAGGTTCTTCGTAGCCGGTCGCAGTGACGGCAGCAAGAATGTTCGGGTTGAGATTAAAAGCGGCGAAGCCGCCGGTTTCCTGGGTCATGGGTCTGCCTCTAAGTGCATCCGCAAAGACCCATGCTCCAAAGCTGCGCATGCCGTGTTGAGACTCAAGAGTCGCCCTGGCTGCTTTGTCGGCGGGGATTTGCGAAAACGAATGAATGAAAAAGAACGTCGTGGAAGCATCCGTTGTGCGGACATGCAACCGAAGCTGACTTCGGGGAATTGCGCTACCTTGACGCGGCCCGGCTAAAGGCCGGCGCGCACTATACCGGAATTCGCCCGAAAAGGGAGCTTTTTTTATTGCCAGATACCGTTATGGGGCTCGTTGACCTGGGCCTTGGGACAGCCGGCTAAAACGGTTCACCTCCAGACGACTTTGCCCTTGGTGGCGAGGGAGCTTGTTCCCGCTCGGCTGCGAAGCAGACGCCTGGGTTGATATCTGAAATCGAAGGGGGCCGCTTCGCGACCCAGCGGGAGCAAGCTCCCTCGCCACAAAAGCATTCCGGTCGATCAACCGATTTGCTCTTGAGACTGACACTGATTCGAGGCATTCCCTTAACCCGCGCCGCGCCCAATTCCCGTGGCGAGGGAGCTTGCTCCCGCTGGGGCGCGCAA
>NZ_JBAMDJ010000026.1:0-100685 GCF_036961705.1 Pseudomonas sp. 3JA | reverse complement strand
CCAGGCGCCGGTCCTGCGCACCCGGTATCGCTATGTGGAATTGCCGCCGCTGGAGGAAACCCTGGATGAGGGCTTCCTGGCTGTATGCAACGAAGACCTGTCACAAGTGCTGGACACCACCGAGATCACGTTGCAGAACACCCGGCGCCGCTATCTGAACATGCCGGACAAACCTTTCCTGCACGGTCGCCCGGATAGCCAGGAAGAAACCCTGTATGACAAGGACGGCAGGGGCAAAACCGCCTCCGTTAGCTGGCGCTATAGTCAGGTCGATGGAGAGCTGGGGGCCAAGACACTGCACCAGACAGTAGAGACCCTGACCGGGTACAACGGCAGCCAGCAGGTCACCACTTCACAAGTCTCCCGCTTCAACGGCGAAACCGTGCAGCAGGAGAATATCGACGGCGTTAAAACCGCCTACCGGTACGACGTACTGGGCCGACTGCTGGAAGAACGCACGGCTGTGGATACACCGGTCGTAGCCTCCCAGCACTACGTCTATAACCTGACGTCTGCAGACGGGCAGCAAGCCGGACAAGAGCAGACTGATGCCAAAGGGGTCAAGACCCGGCTGCTGTTCGATGGCGCCAACCGGGTCATCGCAGAGCAGCAGCAGCGACGGGACAGTGAAAGCGGCAAACTCGTCTGGCGCCAGACCTACACCACCCAGCATGATGCCCTGGGGCGCAAAGTCAGCGAGACCGTCTGCGACTGGCTGGCCGACGCGCCTTTGCCCTTGACCAGTCATTTTTCCTATGACGATTGGGGCGCGGTGTGCCGAGCCACCGGGCCCGACGGCGTGACCCAACTCAGCGAGCAGCGGTTCGAAGGCAACCGCCTGATCATCTGCACCTGGCAGGAACATGTCGAACGGCCCAATGTGCGGACCCAAAGAAGCGAGACCCATTACAACCTCTTTGAACAGCCCGACAAGGTGCGACGCCTGGACGCCCAAGACAATACGGTGGGCTGCCAGGACTATGCCTACGACGGCTACGGCAATTGCGTGCGCGAGGTCGAAACCCTGAGAGACCCACAGAGCGATACACCGCAAGATCTACAGCGCACCACTCGATACGCCTACGATGCCTGGGGCCGCATGCTACGAACTGTGCTGCCGAACGAAGACTGCATCGAGCGCACCTTTGCCGACTACAGCATCAGTGAATTACCTACGCTTTTGCAGGTGACGCCCGGTAACGCTGCGCAACCGGTCGTAGTGCCGGGTACCCAGCAATTTGACGATCTCGAGCGGCTGACCGAACGCAAGGTGGGTCTACGCAGTGAGTTCTATCGTTACGAGGGCGGGCATATACAGCCTCACCAACGGATCACTCCCGGCAATCAGACACTGACCTACCGCTACAATCTGCCGCTGACCCAGCAGCCCTTGGCCATCACGATGGCCGAAGGCCCCGAATCCACCTATGAATATGACCCGCTGAGCGCCGCCATCACCCAGGCCATCAACGATCAGGGTCAACGCGACTATGAGTACACGCCAGAAGGCCACCTGGCCTCGGAGCGTTGGCACGACAGCCACGGCATCGATCAAAACACCCGTCATCACACCTCACTGCAAGGCAGGCCATTGCGCCGCGAAGACGATGGCGCAGTGCCAACGCAGTACCAGTACGACAGCGCGGGCAGGCTGATACAGGTCACCCAGGGTGAACTGGATGGCCTGAAAGCCGAGTTCACCTACAACCTCGATGGCCTGCTTGAACGCAGTACCAGCACCAACCTGGCCAACGGTCATCGCCTGGTCACCGAGCTGGAGTACGACGAGCATGGCCGCGAAATCAAACGAACCCTGCGGGTAGACGGCGAAGCCGACAGAGTCTTGTCCATGGTCTGGCAAGACGACGATCAATTACGCAGCCGTCGCCTGGAAAAAGCCGGCCAGACATTACTGGAAGAACATTTCAAATACGACTCACGTAACCGCCTGACCCACCACACCTGCACAGGCGAAGCGTTGCCGACCGACCACTATGGCAATGCCATTATCGAACAGGTGTTCCGCTTCGACGCCCTGGACAACATTGAACGTTGCATCAGTCGTTTTGCCGATACCAGCAGCGACGACGCACGTTTCACCTATGACGCGGATGACCCCTGCCAACTGCGAGAAGTCAGCCACAGCCACGCTGCGTATCCGCAACTGCAAACCTTTGGCTACGACGCCGAGGGTCATCAGCTCAACGATGGACAAGGTCGGCGGCTGCGCTACGACAAGCTGGGTCGCTTGCTGGAAGTGCGCAGCGCCAATGATGCGCTCTCGCTGATCAACTACCGCTACGACGGCCATGACCAACTGGTTGGGGTGCGCCACGGCAGTGAACCGGAGGCCCTGCGTTTCTATCAGGGCTACCACCTGAGCTATACCTTGCAAGACGACGTGCTGATCCAGTTTTTGTACGACGGTGATCGCCCATTAGGCCAGCAGGCACCGCAAGCGACCGATCAAAGCATGCTGTTGCTGACCGATGCCGCCAATAGCGTGATCGGCGAGCAACGCGTGGACGGGCTGCATGAAACCACCTATAGCGCCTATGGCGAGCGCCGCGAGGACAATGGCCTGAAGGGATTGCTGGCCTTTGCCGGAGAAGTACGCGAGGCCGTCATTGGCTGGTATTTGCTGGGGCAAGGCTACCGCGCTTATGACCCGGGGCTGATGCGCTTCCATAGCCCAGACTCGCTGAGCCCCTTCGGCACCGGTGGCCTGAACCCCTACGGCTATTGCAGGGGTAACCCGATCACCTGGCGCGACCCCAGCGGACACCGTGCCCAGCCGGTTACACCGTATCGAGACGAGGATCCACCTTTTAGGGATCCTATCGAAGAGCCCAAGAAAAGCGTAGGCGTTGCCCAATGGATCGGCCTGGGTGTGGCGGCGTTGTTCCTGGCTGCCACGGTGATAGCGATGCCCTGGAGCGCGCCAGCTACCATCGGCCTGACCACCTCCTTTGTGGTCGGTCTGGTCGGGATAGCTGTCCAGACAAGCGGTCTTGTGCTGCAAGCTTATGGCACGTTCACGTACGACGATTCCTTGACCGCTATCGGTGGTTCGATAAGCGGAGCCGGCGGATTGCTTGCGGGGTCCGGGATAATGGCGGTAAGGGCCGCGCTGGCTACAGCCAAGGCAGCAGCGGCCGTTAGAGCAGGGGTTGGTGCTAGCGCTACGATGCTCGCGTCGTTAACGAAAGGGCTACCTGGTCCTGCCGGTCCTATTGGTCCTCCTGGTCCTGTTGGTCCTCCTGGTGCTGTTGGTCCTGCTGGTCCTGCTGGTCCTGCTGGTCCTGCTGGTCGAGGAAATCGGGTATATGTATTTGTATCCCGCAGGAAACGCCTAGGAAAATCTGGAGGAATAGCAAAACCAGGTAGACCTAACACGAGACAAAAACAAAAAGATAAAGAAATGGCGACCCGCCTGGGAGCGGAGAAGGACATCGGTGACCCAAATGCATTGAGAGTGCCGGATGAAAGGTCCCCCGCGCCTCCTGCTCAGGGAGGGCGTTTTATAGCGACAGCTTCCGGAGGGTTGATAATGGTAAGTCATTACAACCAACTGGCACCGGGCGCTCATCTAGCCACATTGACTTCCCGCTGAAACAGTAACGCCCCTCCCCCCTAACTCCCGCAGCTTACGCTGCGGGAGTTTTCCCCTCGGCCTATTTCTGCGTCTCCAACCGGTATCCACGATGAGCTACTATGCAAAGGTCAAAAAGCCCACTGAACCTCCCCGCCTCAGTCAACCAACCGCAAATTCAATATTGGAAAATTGGGCACTGCCAGCGGTGGCCAGGTAACCCCGCCATCGAAACTGACATAAACCTTCCCCGTCAAAGGCCCTGGGCGTCGCAGCGAACTCAGAAAGGTTCTTGATACCGTCACATCACCCCGCTGGCCAACCCCATAACTGACTTCCTGTTCAGTCACTTGGCGTCTTCGGACCGCGGAAAACTCAACCGCTCCCGACGCGCCGGTTCCTGTCATATTGATCATGATCCACTGGTCCGTCGTCATCAGTACCCACTTGGCAAGGGTCAACACTGCACCTGTTTCCGGCACATTGCGCAGGCTCAAATCACCGCCGGAAAGCCCTTGGCATTGAACGATCGGGAATTCAGAACTGGCGACTGTCTGGATATTCAGCCTTCGCTTTACAGAAGGTAATTCATCGTCCTTGTGGTCGATGACACTGTAGGACAAGGGCAGGGTCTTGCCGATATACGCGGCAATCGAACTCATGGGAATCTGATAACGACGTGAACCTGCGGAGATCTCCCGGTCTGTCCGGTACTCCCCCACGCTGCCGAGGTCACTCCACTGTACCCAGACCTTTTCCCCGGGGTAAATGACCGCTGTATCGGGAATTTCCACTACCGCCCCGGACAGAAAGTTCAAGGGTCCCAACGTCTGCTGCTCCCCAGTTCCCGAGGCGTTCTCGACGCGAGGCCAAGGCAAAACACGCGGGATCGGAGTGGCGTCCACATCCAGTTCAACCGCCAGAGAGTACTGGCTCCAGTTACCCGCCCGGTCCTGCACGCGATAGGACACATAGCGCAGGCCATTCCCCCGGTCCTGTATAAACTGGCTCGGAACCGTAAGTACCACTGGGTCAGCGTAGTTATTTTCGTCAAGCTCGATGATGCCACCACGATTCAAATCACCAGGGCTGCTTCCCCAGTACCAGGTAATCCGATCCCAGGGCCTGGGCGTCGTGTAGCCGGGTAGATCGGCCTTGACCTCATCGCCGTTCAACTCAAGATAATGGGCAGTGAGCTTGTTGGGCGGAAGAACTTCGGAAGGAAAAACCAGCTTGTTATCCGCAGCCAATATTGGAGGGGTTTTATCGATGGTGACGTTCACCGGCACGCATTCACGCGGCGTCGGAGTATTCCAGGGAATGACCTCGTAATGTAAGGCGTGAACGCCCTCTTCCAACTTGAGGGGTGGGACATTCAACCATAGGTCCGCTGCTTGAACAGGCCCCGGCAATATTTTTTCGTCAACCTTTTCGCCTTTCCAGAACAACTGGAGCGTATCGGCCTTATCCGACTCTGGCGCGGAATCGCTCCATAGCTCGAACTCTATCCGTAGCGGCACCAGCCAGGCGTCTTTGCGCAGAAGGTTCTCTTCGCCGCCCGGCACCGGATCGAGCACCCCGATAATATCGGGCGGGGCGAGGTCCGCCTTAGGTTCATCCACATGCTTTGCGTCTCTGGAACTCGACATGTCTGTTCCCTCACGTGTAAGCGAGCCGGTGTGAGTACCGTGAATGGCCTGGCCGGCGGGCGTTAGAATTTAAATGACCGTGTTCACCCAATCGATACTGTTACGAATCAAAGAACTTAAACGCCGAGGGGGAAGGATCGTCAGATCCCTCCCCCTCGCAAACGCTCTGCTTACCAGTTGTAACGCACACCAAAATTGACGCCCCACGGCTGCTCGATCTTGTCGCCGTTGCTGTAGTCCAGATCCGCATGCATCGCAACCTTGTCGGTTAGCTTCATGGACACACCCGCACCCAGTTCACCCCGGGAGCCCGACAAGTCGTTGTTGAACTTGTTATTGTTGACCTGCACTTCGTTATTCTTGGCGAACTCATGGGCATATGCGACACGAACATACGGCTGCACCACCTTGCCTTCGCCCAGATCGAAGTTGCGTCCGGCAGTTGCACCGACCTTACCGAGCAACGAGTGAGTGCGGTCGCCTTCGGCGGACAGGCCGTTATCCAGGTCATAGTCCTTACCCTGGATGATCACGCCTGAGAGTTGGGTGTAGGGTTCGACGAAATAATCGTCGGCCAGGGTGATGTGCCGACCGAACTCCAGGGAACCACCGACACCATGGTTGTCATAACTGCCCTTGGTTTTCTTGCCGTCGCTCAGTTGTACCTTGGATTCATTCTGGAAGCGGTTGAACTTGAGCACGCCGTCGAAGTAGTAGCCGCTTTCGTCATCCAGCCAAGTGGTGTAGGCGCCCAGGTAGTAACTATTGACCGTACCGCTGGTGCCACGACTCAAATCCAGGTCAGACTTGCTGTAACCACCTAGCAAACCAACCAGCCACTGCCCGTCACCCATCGGCAATGGCGCATCGGCACCGAACGACAGCCCCTGCTGGGTTTGCTGATAGCCCACGCCGGAGCTGGCGCTGACATCGAATTTGTTGCCATAGGCACGAATCCAGCCACCGGCCTTGTCGGCGTCCCTGCGCACTTCCCCCATGCGGCTGCGCAACGTGCTGAGTTCGCCGTACCAGACCGTCGGCGCGGTGTTGAACAGCGCCAGTACCGACCGGGTGCCAGGGCTGATGACCCGCGAGGCAATATTCAGGTACCAGTCATTATCGCCCTGTTTGATCAGGTCATAAGAATAGGTGCCCAGGTCCACCGGACCGTTCAACATCGAAAATTCGGCATCCCCGGCGGCGATGTGGATAACCGGTATGTTGCCCGCACCGGTCGGGTCGGCGCCGCTGCTGCCCATCAGGACCTTGTGGTTGCCGGTGGCGGTACCGGTGACTTCGAGCGTGTCGACTTGGCCGGTGGCAAAGTCCGCATCCATGATGAACGTGCCATTGCCCGACAGGTTGCCGACTGACAATTTATAGAACTCGGTCGGGTTGCCAAACTTGATCGACCCGCCATCCATGGACAGATTCGCCACGGTGCCGTTATCCACCATGTTCCATTGGGCCTGGCTATTGATCGCCAGATTGGCAACATTTTCCAGGCGGCCCGTCAGGGTTGCCTGGTTTTGCAGGGTGACATTGGCCGTGGCCCCGGCGTCGGCAATGACGTCCCCCACCAACTGGCTGTTGTCGACGGCCATGTTGGCGGTCGATGAGCCTTTGACCTCGAGAATTTTTCCATTGCCACCGATCAGGGTGGAACCGTTGCCGACATGAATCTCGGCTGTGGTGGCAGGCAGGCCAAAATCATTGACGACGATCGCTGCACCGGTCAGGCCTTGGACAGTCGTGCCATCGAGCACCAGACGGCCAGGTGTCGATACCGTCTGATCCGTGGTCATCACGATGCCACTGAGCCCCCCTCGAATCGTACTGGCGGTGGCCGATACCCGCCCGTTAGCCAGTTGCAGGCCGAAACTGTTCGCGTTGGTGCCCGTCAGCACGGTTTGGTTCAGGTCCAATTGACTCAACCCACCGACCACCGCCCCCACGTTACCACCGGAAATAGTGCTCCCCGTGACAGTTGCCGTGGACCCTTGCGGATTGGCCGCTGCGTTGCCTAACGACAGGCCAGTGCCGGTGCCGGTGATGTTGCTGCCTTGAATGGTCGCGTTGCTGTCAAGCAAATCGATGGCGATGCTACTCGCACCGGAGGTCACGACCGAGCCGTTGAGCGTCAGGGACGATCCACTCTCAGCCCGGATCTCATGGGTCGTCGCACCATTGGCGGTCAGGATGGCATTGTTTCTGAGAAGGTAGTTTTCCGCAGCCACGGTGCCGTCGATCAACAGCGTATCGTTGTCGATGGTTCTCGCCAGCAAGGAGGTGCTTGCCAACAGAAACGGCATGATGGTCACCCACTTCAGGGAGACCGACAATGGGTGCAACGCAAAGGAGTGTTTAGCTTTCATCAGACACCGCAATAATTAACTTTCAAAGAATAGGCTCGCCGTGACCGACGATCTGTGCTTGAACTTGTAAAGGCGGCGAATAATAGAGAGACAGCTCCCCAGGGTATGTAGGATTTATCCGAAATAAAGCAGGAAAAAATACCCTGACCTCAGCAGCAGGAGGGACATGCGCCCTCCTGACACCACACAAGGAAACAGTTCAGGGCCTGGGGATTACACAGTGTCCGCCATCTTCGAATACGGCAATCATGACCCTCACTAAGTCAGAGCTGACGTCCTCACCGCGTATATTGATCGAGTACTTAACTTTGCCCCAGCCATATTGGTCGCCGGTTTCATAGGTCGGCTTCAAATAGGTTTCATAAGGAATAAACCAATCGATGCCGTCCCTCTCCTCCTCTTCACTGACGATCAGATCGTCAGGAAAATGGGTGCCAGGTAGCTCCAGATCATCCTTATCGTAGGTTTGCCAATCGGCCTTGACCTCCACATTTTGTTTCAAGTACTCAGAGGCTGGAATATGCACTCGAATACCCCAGACCCCGGCTTTTTCAATCAGCGCATTACAATTCAAAGGATAGCCTGGATCTTGATCCGGGAAGGTGGGATCCTCAAGTTCAATTTTTTCAACATTGACGTCGATCATTGTTCGGCGCGACTGCGGTTTATTATTGAAACCTGTGCGAGTCAGGGTGTAGTACATCGGCAGCTGGGACATCACCGGGGTCTGTTTTATTACGTCCCAAGTAATGATTATTTCAACCTCCTCATTAGGGGTTTCATTGCCATCGACGACATAAGCAGGTGTCACGGCCACACCGTTCCAGTAAAGCGTTAACGTGTCGCCCACTTCAGGATCATCGTATAACGCTATAAAACCTGACGCGGAATTATTGATATCGTCCTCGGTCAACTCGGTATCGCTGTCAGATGAGCTCAGGAACTTGATCAGCTCCAGATTTGGGTTGATCGGTCCAGGATCCTCGGTTCCCGGGCCGGGGATTGCCAGATCCACCTTGACATCGATTTTGCCCGGAGAGTCCGTCGGGTACCTGCCTCGAAGCACCTCATAGTCCACTTCCGTTTCCTGCACGTTAGCCCCGTCAAAATCATATTCAGCCTTTATGTGTAACCAGGGCACGGTGATTTTCAGCGGGAAAGGAAGGTGCGAGCCAACGGGTGTCTCAGCAAGTTTCGTGGTGCCCCACCTAACGCGAATGAGGTCGTAGGCGTCCCAGTTAATGTATTGGTCAATTTCAACTTTGGTTGGAAAGTTGGCATCGACACGATCGATCAGATCATCGGCAGCCAGAGGGACCCTGGGGATACCCAAACCGGCCGGTAGATTCCCCAAGGCAACCATGACTTCGACCGGAAAAGGCATATCACTGCGGTTACCCGCCTTGTCGAACAAAAAGTACACTACGTAATGAATGTTCGAGCCCAGAGGTGTCACTATCCCTTTAGGCACCAATATCTTGCGGTCTGGAGGAAGCCTTCCCAGATATGCCAACTCGCTAGGATCTATGTCCGGGGACGGCGCTTTATCCATCCAGGCAACAGCGACGGTGACGAATTCTTTCTTGTCTTCTATGAAATCAGGGATTTCGCACCAGACACCACCATCGCGGTCCAGGATGGCCGTCGTGATCAGGGATTCTAAAACGATAATAGGGTCTGGTACACCGGGCCTGATGGGGCCTGTCCTATCGATGGTGATAGGCGCCGCGGGTGAATTCGTTTCTACGGGCGTGTTCCAATGTTTCACGCGGTACCTGAGTTGAAACGTCCCTTCATAGGTTTCAAAAATGTTTAGCGGGATTGTCCGTTCCAGAGGAAATCGATCAGAGGGCAGCGTGTCGGTGTCAGGGACCTCTTCGTTATGAAATTGCAAGAAATCGTCTGAGCTGGCGGGTTTCCAATCCACGTACAGTTGATTGGGGAAGGGATTACCTGGATCCGGACGATCAGGCCATTCAGGAATTTCGATCTTCAATGGATCGTGGATTTTGCTTTCGGGTATCAATCCGTCAGCGTCGCCGGGGATGGCATCCACGACGGTGGGCGCCTGCAGCGCCAACCCCTCGCTTTCTTTGAAGAGCTTTTTGCGATAGTCGATCCGTACCTGTTCCGCCGTTGGACGTGCGCTTGAATCTGCCATGTTCGCCGCTCCAAAACCGTTTGGGTTAAGCCATGAAGAGGTTTCATGGCCCTTCAAAAACGCGTTCGGCAGTTCGACTCATGGCTCAATGAGTGAAAAATAGCCCTGTCGCTCCGCCCGGCCCTAGAAGCCTTGAGCAAAATTAAGCGCCGATTTTTCGAAGCGCGATACTGTCAGAGTTGACAGGTCGCCATGGCAGATCAGACCAACACCATCCCCACCAACACCGCCACTTCAAGCAACTCCAACAACGCCCCCGCCGTATCCCCGGTACATCCCCCCAGCCTGCGCACCATCATCTGCCGCAAGCCCATGAACACCACTGACGCAACCAACAGCGCGAAGACACCTCCCCACCCCGCCACCAGCACGCAGCCCAGCGCACACACCAGCAACACCTGCCAACCGGCACGCCGTGGCAGATGATCGGCCAGCGCCTGCCCCAACCCACCGGCCCGCACATAAGGCGTGGTCAGGAACAGCCCAAGCAACGCTCCGCGCCCCAGCACCGGGACGATAAGCAATGCCAAGCCCTGCCCTTGCTCGATCAACGCCAACAGCGCGGTGAATTTGAGCAACAGCACCAACACCAGGGTGATCACCGCAATCGGCCCACTACGCGGATCCTTCATGATCAGCAACGTGCGCTCGCGGTCGCCGAAGCCACCGAGCCACGCGTCGGCACTGTCGGCCAGGCCGTCGAGGTGCAGGCCGCCGCTGAGCAGCACCCACGCCGTCAGCAACAGCGCGGCGTGCAGCAGCGGCGGCGCGCCTGTCAGCCACGCATTGAGCAGCCACAGCAAGCCGCCGAACAACAGGCCCACCAGCGGGTAGAACAACAGCGAACGGCCCAGTTGCCCGGGCTCGGGCATGCCCGGCAGGCGAACCGGCAGGCTGCTGAGAAATTGCAGGGCGATCCAGAATGGCAGCATCTTCAGCCAACCTCTGACAGCACGGCGTCGGACGACACTTGAAGAGAAAACAACGCCCCATGGCCGACTTCGACATTGAGCAGTTGCTCCCGAGGCAGACCCCGGGCCTGGGCCAGCAGCAAGCGCATCACGCCGCCATGGCTGACCAGCAAAATCCGCTGGCCGGCATAGGTGCTATGCAGGCGTTCGACCGCCGCCAAAACCCGCGCGGAAAACGCCAGCACCGGCTCGCCATCGGGAGGCGTGAAGCTGTAGGGATCGGCCCAGAACCGCCCCAGTGCTTCGGCGTCAGTCTCCATCAACGCCGCCGCGCTGCGGCCTTCCCAGGCGCCGAAATGCAGCTCTTGCAGGTCCTTGTCCAAGTGCACTGGCACGCCGAGTCGGGCGCCGAGTTGTTCGGCGAAACGGGCGCAGCGCTGCAACGGCGAACTCACCAGCCGATCCCAGGGCCCGCCTTCTATGACTGCCGCGTGCATCTGCTCCCAGCCCTTGGCGGTCAAGGCGTCGTCGAGGCTGCCGCGCAGTCCGCCGCCCAATTCGGTTTCGCCGTGGCGCAGCAGGTCCAGGCGCAAGGTCATGCCGGGCGATCCGCCACGGCCGCTTCGGCAAACGTCGCCATCTGCCCGTGCAAGTCACAGGCCAGGCGCAACAGCGGCACCGCCAGCGCCGCGCCACTGCCCTCGCCCAGGCGCAGGCCGAGGTCCAGCAGCGGTTCGGCGCCGAGGGTTTCCAGCACGTGACGATGGCCCGGTTCGGCGCCGCGATGGCCGAACAGCAACCATGGCCGGCATTCAGGGTTGAGGCGCACCGCCACCAGGGCCGCGACGCTGCAGATGAACCCGTCCACCAGCACGGCAACGCCTTGCTGGGCACAGGCCAGGTACGCGCCGGCCAACGCGGCGATTTCAAAACCGCCGAGGTTGAACAGGGTCTGCAACGGGTCGTTGCGTTGGGCTGCGTGCAGCGCCAGGGCCCGTTCGATCACTTGGGCCTTGTGGCTGACACCTGCTGTGTCCAGGCCGGTGCCCGGGCCGACCAGATGCGCCACCGGGCAATCGAGCAAGGCACAGGCCAGGGCGCTGGCCGCCGTGGTGTTGCCGATGCCCATCTCGCCGCCGATGAACAAGTGCGTCCCGGCCCCAACGGCACGCTGCACACTGTCGCGGCCGGCTTGCAGGGCTTGCTCACCCTGGGCCACGGTCATCGCCGGGCCGTGGACGAAATTCGCCGTGCCAGGGCCGACGCGCAGATGCCGCACGCCGGGCAGGTCCAGCGCAGGCGTCACGGTGCCCAGGTCCACCACTTCCAGCGAAGCGCCCAGTTGCCGCGCCAGGACGCTGATGGCCGCGCCGCCGCTGACGAAGTTGAGCAGCATCTGCCCGGTCACTTCCTGGGGAAAGGCTGAGACGCCCTCCGCCACAACACCATGATCGCCGGCAAAAATCGCGATCCAGACGTGATCCAGGCTCGGCTTGACCTGCCCTTGCAGCCCCGCCAGTTGCACCGCCACCGACTCCAGCCGCCCGAGTGAGCCGGCCGGCTTGGTCAGTTGTTGCTGACGGGCCGTGGCCTGTTCCAGGGCCTGGGTATCGAGGGGCTTGCACGGGTCCAGCCACCAGCGGTGATTCATAACGCAGTACCTTTGAGAGTCAGGGGCAGGCCGGCGACGGTCAGCACGACGCGCTGACACCGTTCGGCCAAGGCTTGATGCAGCCAACCGGCTTCATCGACATAACGGCGAGTCAACTCGCCCAGGGGCACGACACCCATGCCGGTCTCGTTGCTGACAAAAATGATTTCACCGGGCAGCGCGGCGAGGCAGTCCAGCAGCGCTTCGCGTTCTGCGTTCAACTGCTCGGCGTCGTCGAGCATCAGCAGGTTGGTCAGCCACAGGGTCAGGCAATCCACCAGCAGGCAGTGGCCGGGGGCGGCGTTTTCTTGCAGCACCCGGGCGAGGGCCAAGGGTTCTTCCACCAGCGTCCATTCGGCCGGGCGACGGGCTCGGTGTTGGGCGACCCGTGCGTTCATCTCGCCGTCCAGGGGTTGGCTGGTGGCGATGTAGGTCACTGGCAAGCCTGTTTCGACCGCGAGTTTTTCCGCCAGGCGGCTTTTGCCGGAGCGGGCGCCGCCGAGGATGAGTTGCAGCATGATGTTTTTTACCTTTCAGATGGCGGTGTTGCTGCCGGCCTCAAATCCCACAGAGTTCACGCAACAACCCAGTGTCCAAATGCCGCTCCACCAGATCCGCCAGCCGCTCGATGTCCCGTTCGCGCAAGCCGTGGTAATCCACCGTTTGCACATCCGGCAACCCAGCCCAGCGCAACAACGCGCTACTGGCCTGGGGAGATTCGAACAGCCCGTGGAGATAGGTGCCGAAAACCTGCCCGTCGAGGCTCTGGGCGCCGTCGCAACGGCCATCCTCCAGATGCACCGCTGCGTGTTCCAGTGCCGGGCCGGTGGTCACCCCGGCGTGAATCTCATAGCCGCTGACTTCAGCCTCTTCCAAGGCCAATCGCCCGCGCACATTGCGCAATTGTTTCTCGTGTTCCAGCGTCGTTTCGAAATCCAGCAAACCCAGGCCAGCACTGGAGCCCGCCGCGCCTTCCAGCCCCAGCGGGTCGTGGACCTGCTGGCCGAGCATCTGCAAGCCGCCGCAAATGCCCAGCAGCTTGCCGCCATAGCGCAGGTGCCGTTGGAGGGCGCTTTCCCAGCCGTTGGCACGCAGGTAGGCCAGGTCGCTGCGCACGCTTTTCGAACCGGGCAGGATGATCAGGTCGGCCGGCGGGATAGGTTGGCCGGGGCCGATGAATTGCAGGTCGACCTGTGGGTGCAACCGCAACGGATCGAAATCGGTGTGGTTGCTGATGCGCGGCAGCACCGGCACCAGCACTTTGAGCACCTGCTCGGCCTTATTGGCCTGGCGCTGGTCGAGACCATCCTCGGCTTCCAGGTGCAGGTCCATCACGTAGGGCAACACGCCCACCACCGGTTTGCCAGTGCGCGCCTCCAGCCAATCCAGGCCCGGTTGCAACAAGGCGATGTCGCCGCGAAAACGATTGATGACGAAACCCTTGACCCGCGCCTGCTCGCTGGGTGAAAGCAACGCCAGGGTGCCGACGAGATGGGCGAACACCCCGCCGCGATTGATATCGGCGATCAGCAGCACCGGGCAATCCACCGCCTCGGCAAAGCCCATGTTGGCAATGTCGCCAGCGCGCAGGTTGATCTCCGCCGGCGAGCCGGCGCCCTCCACCATTACCACCGGATAGGCCGCGCTCAAGCGCGCGTGGGAAGCCAGCACCGCTTGCATCGCGATGGCTTTGTAATCGTGATAGGCCACGGCATTCATGGTGGTCACGGCGCGACCGTGGATGATCACCTGGGCGCCGGTGTCGCTGTTGGGCTTGAGCAGCACCGGGTTCATGTCGGTATGCGGTTCGAGGCCGGCGGCCTGGGCCTGCACCGCCTGGGCGCGACCGATTTCGCCGCCGTCAGCGGTCACGGCGCTGTTGAGCGCCATGTTCTGCGGCTTGAACGGCACCACGCTGACACCCTGGCGGCGGACCCAGCGGCATAAAGCCGTGACCAAGGTACTTTTGCCGGCATCGGACGTGGTGCCTTGCACCATCACAGTGGTCATCGAATGTCCTTGGTGTAGGCCTCTAAGGCCTGTTCGAGGCGCAGGAATTCGCTGTCGTCGGCTGGCAGTCCGAAGCGCAGGCTGCTGGTGTTGGTAAACAAGCGCAGGAGAATGCCGCGATGGGCCATGAAATCATGAAGCCCCAGGGCGTGTTCGGTGACCAGCCATTGGAACAACCCGCAGCCGCCCTGCGGCTTGAAGCCGTGGCGTTCGAGCATCAGCGCCAGGCGTTGGCTGGTGGCTTCGCAACGTTGGCGCTGGTAGGCGTGGGCATCAGTGTCCAGCAAGCACGCCTGCCCCAGCACCCGGGTCGGCCCGCTGACCACCCACGGCCCGACCTGTTCGGCGAGCAACTTGAGCAAGCGGCGCTCAGCCAGTACAAACCCCAGGCGAACCCCGGCCAGGCCAAAGAACTTGCCAAACGAGCGCAGCACGATCAACCCGACCAGATGGGTGTGCGCCGCCAGACTCAGCGCCGGCGTGACGTCCATGAAGGCTTCATCCACCACCAGCCAGCCACCGCGCTGGGCCAGGCGCGCATGCCAGTCCAGCAAGCGCTCGGGTACAAGGCTCAGGCCCGTGGGATTGTTCGGATTGACCACCACCAGCACGTCGAGGCTGTCGAGAAAGAAATCCACCTCCGACTCCAGCACTTCGCGCACGATGTAGCCGCTGCGGCGCCAGGCTTCGGCGTGCTCGGCGTAACACGGCGACAAGACACCGACCTTGCCGGCCCGGCGCAGGCGCGGCAACAGCTGGATGGCCATTTGCGAACCGGCCACCGGCAACACATCCAACGCACCGTAGTAGTCGCAGGCGGCCTGTTCCAGGCCGTCATCGGTTTCCGGCAGGCGCGCCCAGGCCCGCAGGGGAATCGCCGGAACCTCGAACGGCCAAGGCGCCAGGCCGCTGGACAAATCCAGCCAGTCAGCCTCGGCGATGCCGTATTGCCGGGCTGCGTTACGCAGGCGTCCACCGTGCTCAAGCATAAAACTCAGCTCCCAGGCAGAGAATCAGCAGCCATAACCATACGCCGCGCTGGACCAATTGCCAGCCGCGATCAATGGAATCCGCGCTCGCCGGCACGCCTTCGCCCAGCGGCGGACGTTGGTGCAGTTCACCGTGATAAACCGCCGCCCCGCCCAACTCCACACCCAGCGCACCGGCACCGGCGGCCATGACCGGCCCGGCATTGGGGCTGTCCCAGGTCGGGCCCTGGCTGCGCCAGCACTTGAGCGCCAGGCGGGTCTTGCCGAGCAGCGCGTAGGTCAACGCCACCAGGCGCGCCGGAATGTAGTTGAGCACATCGTCAATCTTTGCCGCCGCCCAGCCGAAGCGCTCGAAACGCTCGTTGCGATAGCCCCACATGGCATCGAGGGTATTGCTCAGGCGGTACAACACCACACCGGGCGCGCCGGCCACGGCGAACCAGAACAGCGCGGCGAACACCGCGTCGCTGCCGTTCTCCAGCACCGACTCGGTGGCGGCGCGGGCCACGGCGGTTTCGTCCAGCTCGCGGGTTTCGCGGCTGACCAGGTAGCCGACACGCAGGCGCGCTTCGTCCAGATCGCCACTGCGCAGCGCCTGGGCCACCGGTTCGACATGTTCGCCGAGGCTGCGCAGGCCGAGGGCGCAGTACAGCGCGAGGATCTCCACCAGCCAGCCAACCATGGGCGCCCAAGACAAGGCCGTGGCGAGCAAGGTCAAGGGCACCACGGCGATGATCCACGCCGTCACCCCATGGCTGCGCCAACCGCGCCCACCGGAGTTGAAACGTTGTTCGATCCGCGAGGCAAAACCGCCGAACGCCACCAGCGGATGCCAACGCCGGGGCTCGCCCAGCAGCGCATCCAGCGCCACCGCGGCGACCGTGAGCAAGGCCACACTCATGGGCGCACGCCCCACTGGTTTTCATAGAGCAGTTCATTCAGCGAACGCGGTTGCGCCCAGCCTTCCAGGGCGAGCATCGGTGCCGGGTAGAAACCTTCGACCGGCCCAAGGCACAAGATCGCCAGCGGCTTGGCACCGGCGGGCAGGCCCAGCATATCGGCCAAAGCCTGGGGTTCGAACAACGACACCCAGCCCATCCCCAGCCCTTCGGCACGGGCCGCCAGCCACAGGTTCTGGATCGCGCAGGACAGCGAGGCCAGGTCCATTTCCGGCAGGGTCCGACGGCCGAAGATGTGTCGCTCACGGTCGTCCATCAGCGCCGCCACCAGCACTTCGGCGCAGTCGTTGATGCCTTCGACCTTGAGCTTCATGAATTCATCGCTGCGCTCGCCGAGGGCCTCGGCGGTGCGGATGCGTTCTTCTTCCACCAACTGCTGGATGTTCCCGCGCAAGGCACGGTCGCTGATGCGGATGAACCGCCAGGGTTGCATCAGGCCGACGCTGGGCGCCTGGTGCGCGGCTTCCAGCAGCCGGCGCAGCAAGGCCGGTTCGACCGTGCCGCCGCTGAAGTGGCGCATGTCACGGCGCTCGGCGATGGCGCGGTAGATTGCGTCGCGTTCGACCTGGGAGAAAGCGTTGTCGGTCATGGCCTTTTCGCGGCCTCAAGGTCAGGCGCAAACAGCGCGGCAATCGCCCTCGGATTCGACGGAAAATAAAAATGAACATAGGAAGCCGTCATCCGCCCCTGCCGGAACACCGCTTCTGCCCCACGCCCGCCGTTGGGGCTATGGCCACGGGCAATCGGTTCAAGTTCGGTGCTGGTCAGCGAATGATGATAGGTATGCCCACGCAAGATGCCTTCCGGCAAGTCCACCGATTGCAGCGCCAGGGCCGCCAGACGCTTTTGCATCTGCGCATCACCCGCCAGCAAACCCAGTAGTTCGGCGCACACGCCTTCAACGTCGGTCAATGAGTCCAGCAAATACAACATGCCGCCGCATTCGGCGAGCAACGGTTTGCCGGCTGCATGGTGGGCACGGATCGCCGCCAGCATCGGCGTGTTCCGGGCCAACGCAACGTGGTGCAGCTCTGGATAACCGCCGGGCAGATACAGGCTGTCCGCCTCGGGCAGTTCGGTGTCATGGATCGGCGAAAAGAAGCTCAACTGCGCGCCCATGGCCCGCAGCAAATCGAGGCTCGCGCCATAGGTGAAGGCAAACGCTTCGTCCCGGGCCACGGCGATGCGCACCCCGGCGAGCCACGGCTCAACGGTGATCACCTCAGGCGCGGCAAACTCCACCGCTGGCGGCAGCGCCACTTCGCAACTGCCGGCCAAGGCCTCGGCTGCCGCGTCGAGGCGCAGGTCGAGGTCGTTCAACTCGCTGGCCTGGACCAGCCCGAGATGACGGCTGGGCAACTCGATGCCGGTTTCCCGGGACAGCGCGCCGTACCAGCGCAAGCCTTCGGTCAGGCTGCCTTCGAGCAACTGCGCGTGGCGCAAGGTGCCAACGCGGTTGGCCAAGACCCCGGCGAATGGCAAGTCCGCTTGATAACGCGCCAGGCCCAAGGCCAGGGCGCCAAAGGTCTGGGCCATGGCCGTGCCATCGATCACCGCCAGCACTGGCACACCAAAATGCCGGGCCAGGTCGGCGCTGGACGGGGTGCCGTCGAACAACCCCATCACCCCTTCGATCAGGATCAGGTCCGCTTCGGCGGCGGCTTCCCACAACAACCGACGACTCTCCTGCTCGCCGACCATCCACATGTCCAACTGATAGACCGGCGCGCCGCTGGCGCGCTCGAGGATCATCGGATCGAGAAAGTCCGGGCCACACTTGAAGACGCGCACCTTGCGCCCCTGGTTGCGATGCAAACGGGCCAGGGCGGCGGTGACGGTGGTCTTGCCTTGCCCCGAAGCCGGAGCGGCGATCAGCACCGCCGGGCAATGGCGACTCGTCATGGACGTGTCACTCACAGCTCGACGCCTTTCTGCGCCTTGATGCCGGCCTGGAACGCGTGCTTGACCATGCCCATCTCGGTGACGGTGTCGGCCAGCTCGATCATTTCCGGCTTGGCGCCACGACCGGTCACCACCACGTGTTGCATCGGCGGGCGGGCCTGGAGATCGCTGAGCACCTGATCGAGGTCGAGGTAACCGTGCTTGAGGGCGATGTTGAGTTCATCGAGCACCACCAGGCCAACGGAAGGATCGCCGAGCAACTGGCGCGATACCGCCCAGGCCGCTTCGGCGGCGGCGATGTCGCGCTGGCGGTCCTGGGTTTCCCAGGTGAAGCCTTCGCCCATGACATGAAAACGCACCTGCTCCGGGAAGCGGCGGAAAAACAATTCTTCGCCCGTGCTGTTGCGCCCCTTGATGAACTGCACCACACCACACTGCATGCCGTGGCCCATGGCCCGGGCGAGCATGCCGAACGCCGAACTGCTCTTGCCCTTGCCGTTGCCGGTCAGCACCAGCAGCAGGCCACACTCGTTCGGCGAATTGGCGATGCGCTCGTCGATCACGGCTTTCTTGCGCAGCATGCGCGCCAGGTGGCGTTCGTCGCGATCCGGGGTGTCGGTCATGGGGGAGCTCTCCGTTGGGCTTGGATAACGGCGGGCGGGCACAAAAAAAGACGGCAACAAGCCTGGCATCGCCCACCGTGATGCCGTTGGATGAATCAGGCCGGTCTCCGGGCTCATGAGCGGCGTGATGCCGGGCTGCGCGCCTTCCCATGTCCATGGACACAGTGGCCTGTAGGCAACCTTGACTCATTTACCGTTGCGGGGGCAGCGCCGGGTTCGTGTGCACTCACCGGCTTCCCTGTTTCACTCTGTCGGCCACGGCCACAGAGCACCTGAAACAAGCGGCGAAGGTTAGAGGGTTGGGGGTGGAGCGTCAATTAAAGCCGCCACGGGTCCAGCGCTGTTTATTGGCCGGGATCAATGGAATGACGTCAATCTTGTGTCACGCTGAGGGAAGTGATATCAAAGCGGCATCACGACCCGATATCACAAGAACAAGAGGGCAATGTATGCAAGGCATGATCATCAGCAATCCAAAACTGGAATTCCTGCGTCCGGTGCTGGAACGTTGGTTTGACTGTATCGACCGCTACAACGCCGTGCGCGGCGATAACGACACGCCTTACTGGTTCGATGAACGGGCCAACCTGGGCCTGCTGTCGGCCGCGGCGTGGATGGCCGAGATGGTCACGCTGCAGGATGCCCCGACCCGCAAACAGAATGAAGAAGGCGAACGCAATGTCAGCGCCGATCTGTTTATCGCCAGTACCGAGGAGCGCGCCTTTATCCAGGCCACCCAACGCTGGCCCAAGGTCAGCAACCTGAACCTGACCCAGCCGCTGCAGGAAGCCGCCAGCGATGCCAAGCGTATCAGCTATGCCAGCGACCTGAAGCTGGGTTGCCTGTTCGTCTCGCCGCAAAAAGCCCAGCAGAGCGCCACGCCCGAAGAACTGCAGGACATGATCGACGACCTGCAAAAGGAAAACACCTGCGCCGTGGCCTGGTACTTCCCCTACGCCTACCGCAAGTTGCGCAATGAAGCCGGCTTCTATCACCCCGGCATCGCCGTGCTGTTCAAACAGGCCCACGGCTGACCGGTTGAACCATCGCGCGTCTACGCTTCTCTATGAATAACTCCATGCATTCATAGGGAAGCCAGCATGCTCAAGCCACCCCATCTCCTGATCGTCGCCCTTGCCGCCGGGCTTGTCGCTTGTGGCGAGTCGTCCACCCTGCAAGTGTCCGACGGCACCGGTCCTGCGCCGAAACTGCCTGAACCGAACAAGACCCTGGTGCCTACCGTCAACATCGCCGAAGCGGTCGGCTGGGCCAGCGGCGCCAAACCCACCCCGGCCCCAGGCCTGCAAGTGGTCGCCTTCGCCGAAGGGCTAGACCATCCGCGCTGGCTCTATGTGTTGCCCAATGGCGATGTGCTGGTGGCCGAAACCAACGCCCCACCCAAACCGGACGATTCCAAGGGCATCCGCGGCTGGGTGATGAAAAAGGTCATGGGCCGCGCCGGTGCCGGCGTGCCTAGCCCCAATCGCATCACGCTGCTGCGCGACGCCAATCATGACGGCGTCGCCGAAACCCGCACGGTGTTCCTGGAAAATCTCAACTCGCCGTTCGGCATGACCCTGGTGGGCAATGACCTGTACGTGGCCGACACCGACCGGCTGATCCGCTTCCCCTATAAGGACGGTGACACGCAGATCAAGGCGCAACCGACCAAGGTCGTCGATTTGCCGGGCGGCACGCTCAATCATCACTGGACCAAAAACGTCATCGCCAGCCGGGACGGCAGCAAGCTGTACGTCACCACCGGTTCGAACAGCAACGTCGCGGAAAACGGCATGGAGGCCGAAGAAGGTCGCGCCGCCATCTGGGAAGTGGACCGAGCCAGCGGCAATCACCGCATATTTGCCTCGGGCCTGCGCAACCCCAACGGCCTGGCCTGGGAACCCCGCAGCGGTGCCCTGTGGACGGCCGTGAACGAGCGGGATGAAATCGGCAGCGACCTGGTGCCGGACTACATCACTTCGGTCAAGGACGGCGCGTTCTATGGCTGGCCCTACAGCTACTATGGGCAGCACGTCGATGTGCGGGTCGAACCGCAGAATCCGGCCCTGGTGGCCAAGGCCATCGCCCCGGATTACGCCGTCGGCCCTCACACCGCATCGCTAGGCCTGACCTTCGCCGAAGGCAGCCGCTTACCTGCACCCTTCACCGAAGGGGCGTTCATCGGGCAGCACGGGTCCTGGAACCGTAAGCCCCACAGTGGTTATAAAGTGATTTTTGTACCGTTCACTGGCGGCAAGCCCGTGGGACAACCCGTGGATGTGCTCACCGGTTTCCTGAACGCCGACGAAAAAGCCCAGGGCCGGCCGGTGGGCGTGGTGATCGATCAACAGGGTGGGTTGCTGGTGGCTGATGATGTTGGGAACAAGGTTTGGCGGGTGTCGGGTAAATAACCCACCACCCAAGACTTGTGAAAGAACCCTGTTTGGTCCGAGGACATGGTGAACACCCGTGGCGAGGGAGCTTGCTCCCGCTGGGCTGCGAAGCAGCCCCTGCTTCTGGCGGTTGCTGCGCAACCGAGCGGGAGCAAGCTCCCTCGCCACAAAAGCTTTCTAGCACTGCAAACGTTGAAGGGTCAGGGATTACGCGCCAGATGTTCCGACTGCAGCACCCGCTTGGCACCCAGGTAAGCCTTCTGCCAATAGGCCTTGGACAAGCTGTCGAGCTTGACCGTGCCACCGGTGGCCGGTGCATGGACGAAACGGCCCTCCCCCACATAGATCCCGGCATGGCTGACCTGGGAGCCGCCGTTGGTGGCGAAGAAAATCAAATCACCTGTCTGCAACGCCTCCTTGCCCACATCCGGGGCGCGCATGCCGATCATTTCCCGCGTGGAACGTGGCAGGGAAATACCCGCCGCATCGCGGTAGACGTAACCAATCAAGCCGCTGCAATCGAAACCCGAATCCGGCGTATTACCGCCCCAGCGATACGGCGTCCCCACCAAACCCAATGCCCGGAACAGCACATCTTCGGCAGCCGGGGAAAAGGTTTGTGAGGGGGCAAAGACCACCGGAGCCCGCACGGGAGCTGGCGGTGGAGTGCGGCTGGCGCAGGCGCTGAGCAGCGCGGCGAGGAACATGAGAGCGAGGCGGGCCGACGTCGACATATGCAGAACAATCCTGATCTGGATGCGGCTTTTCTGCCGTGGGCATGAAAACAAATCCGCCTGCGGAGTACGCAGGCGGATTGCCATCAAACAATGATCAGGATTCTAGCGGCTATACGACAAACTTCAAGTAAGACTTTAAGTTTGCCTTACAAACTGTGTGCTTACTTGCGGGCAGTGACCACAGTCGGCGCCATGGCGAGGGCGCGCTTGGCTTCGATGAAGGTCTTGCTCCAGTAGCTGTCGCCCAGGCTGTCGATCCGCACGCCACCGCTGCGGCGGCTGCTGGAATGGATGAACTGGTTGTCGCCCAGGTAGATACCGGCGTGGCTGACGCGACCGCGACGACCGTTGGTGCTGAAGAACAGCAGGTCACCGGGCTCCAGTTGGTTGCGAGCCACCAGTGGGGCGTTCACGTTGATCATTTCGCGGGTGGAGCGCGGCAGGTTCATGCCGGCCTCTTCGCGGAACAGATAACCGATGAAACCGCTGCAATCGAAGCCAGCTTCAGAGGTGCCGCCAAAACGGTAGCGGGTACCGATCAACGACATCCCACGTTCCAGGATGCTGTCAGCCAATACTGGAAGCTGGTAAGGCTTGCTGCCGGCGAAGGCTGCGAGCTCTTTGTCGGAGGCCATTTCTTCCTGGAACGCAACGGAGGAAGACTGGGCGGTAACGGAGTTCTTGACCTGTGGTTGTTGCTCTTGCTGGGACACTGGGGAGTGGGCAGCGCAACCAAACAACAGGGTAACGAGTGCGAGAGGCACGAGGGGTGCGAAGCGATTTAGCATGGGCACGACCGTGGCTGAAGTAGTAAAGATGGCGAGACTATGCCTTCTATCAACCTCATTTGCAAATTCAATCGATGCAAATGTGACTTCTCGGTTTTACGCTTACATCTAAGCGCTTAAGCCCGACCTGAGCGGGTTACAGCCCTACAGCCCAGTAAAACCGCGGGCTTCACCGGGTCCAGAAGAGGCTTTAAGCCATCATCGGGCGACAGCTTTACCAGCCCAAAGTTTCTTTCAAAAAAGGAATGGTCAGCTTGCGCTGGGCCTGAAGCGAGGCCTGGTCGAGGCGTTCGAGCAGTTCGAACAACGCGCTCATGCTGCGGGTGCCACGGGTGAGGATGAAATGCCCGACTTCGTCGGTCAGGTGCAGGCCACGCCGGGACGCGCGCAGCTGCAAGGCACGAAGTTTGTCTTCGTCGGAAAGCGGACGCATCTGGAAAATCAGCGCCAGGGTGAGACGGGACTTGAGGTCCGCCAGCTTCACCGGCAGCTCCCGTGGCGACGTCGACGCGGCGATCAACAAGCGCCGACCGCTGTCGCGCAACCGATTGAACAGATGAAACAGCGCCTCTTCCCAATCAGCCTTGCCGGCCACGGCCTGGAGATCGTCCAGGCAGACCAGTTCGTACTGCTCAAGGTTGTCGAGGATCTCAACACCGCGGTCAAGCAATTCGGCCAACGGCAGGTACACCGCAGGTTCGCCCAATTGTTCGAACCGCAGGCACGCGGCCTGCAACAGATGCGTGCGCCCTACCCCGTCCTTGCCCCACAGGTAGATCAGGCTTTCGGTCCAGCCGGCGTCGGCTTCGCAAAGCCGCTCGACATAGCCGAGTGCAGCGGCATTGGCGCCTGGGTAGTAATTGATAAAGGTGGCGTCATCACGCAGACGCACACCTAGGGGCAGCTGAATCGGTTTCATGCTGACTGAACAGTTCCAAAGGAACCGTTAGTGGCCTCTGTGTAAAGTTCGCAAAGTTTATACCCGTGACACGGACCGCACAATGCGCCGGACCACGAGCAAAATCAAAGGTTTGCAGCGGAAAGAGGACAGAGCGTCGGTTTCCCTGACGCTCCGCCAACGATTTGCCCTACAGGTCGGGGTCTTCAGCGCCGCTATAAATGTCCGAATCCTTGTACAAATCATGCATATGGCGCACCAGCACCATGATCACCGCCGCCATCGGCAGCGCCAACAGAATCCCGGTGAAGCCGAACAACTCTCCCCCAGCCAGGATCGCGAAGATCACCGCTACCGGATGCAGGCCAATACGATCGCCCACCAGCAGCGGCGTCAGCACCATGCCCTCCAGCGCCTGACCGACCATGAACACCGCGACGATGCCCAGCATCGGGTACAGGTCGCCGCCGAACTGGAACAATCCGGCGATCAATGCCGCGCCAATACCAATCACAAACCCCATGTACGGCACGATGGCGGCCAGGCCGGCGATGAGGCCGATCAACAGGCCCAGCTCCAGTCCTACCAGCATCAGCCCTGCGGCATAGATGAAACCCAGGGCCACCATCACCAGCAGTTGCCCGCGCACGAACGCCCCCAGCACTTCGTGGCATTCGAAGGTCAAGGTCATGATGCGTTCTTCACGGTGACGCGGCAGCAGGCTACGAATCTTCGCCATCATCAGATCCCAATCCCGCAGCAGATAGAAGGCCACCACCGGAATCAACACCAGGTTCGCCAGCCAGCCGATCAACGCCAGGCCCGAGGCCGTGGCCTGGCTCAACACCACGCCAACGATGTCGGTGGTCTGGCCCATGTGCTCACTGATAGCCGCCTTGACCTTGTCGAACTTCCAGAAACCGTCCGCCAGCCCTAGCTTCGATTGCACCCACGGCACCGCGCTGTGCTGCAACCAATCGAGCATCTGCGGCGCCAATTCGTACAGGCGCAACAGTTGCTTGGCGAGCATCGGTATCAGCACCAGCAACAGGGCGCTCACAATCAGTGTGAACAGCGCAAATACCGCCACCACGCCCCATGTGCGCGACAGGCCGAGTTTTTCCAGGCGATCCACCACCGGATCGAACAGATAGGCCAACAGCAGCGCGACCAGGAACGGCGTCAGGATCGGATGCAGCAAATAGATAAGGGCGAACAGCAGGGCAACCCCACCCAACCAGAACCAACGCCGCGTATCGCCCATGAACCACTCCTAGCTATATAAAGAAAGAAAACCTACCAGCGGAACCGCAGATTGGCTGCCGGCGCCGGCACAGGTGCTGCAACCGGGACCGAGCCATCGGCGGCGGGAGGCGCCACTGGCGCTGGCGCGACGGCCTCGCCGGGCGGAACTTCCTGAAGTTTCGCCAGGGCCAGTTGCGCCTTCAACTGCTCGGCGCTGCCATTGACTCGATAGACGATCCGATCACCCTCGACCTGCTGCAACTGCCCACCAAATGGTTCGAGCAAACGCCCAAGCGCCGCATACCGCTCAAGGTTCATGCCCTGCACCTCCAGCAACTGTTCAGTCGCCACGCCCGGCTTGGCGACGAAGCGCGGCGCCAGGCGCTGGTTCACCGCCAACATCACCGCGTCAGCCAATGCGGCCGGATCGGCGCCCTGGGCCGTACCCTGCTCACGCTGATCGCCCAGCCACAGGCGCCAGGCCCCATTCCACTGCCCGCCCTCCTCCTTGGCGTGGACCGCCAGCAAGGCGTCTGTCGCGTAGCGCTCCGAGGCATCGCGCAAAGGCGCCGGGTCGCTGCCTTCCAGGTTTGGTGCGGTGGCAACGATCTGCTCGCTCAAGTCCGCCAGCGGCAGGTGCAACGCCAGCCCCCGATGCTGGGCGGCACGCCGCAATGGCGTGGCGCTGGCCTGGCCATCGCCCACCAGGCTGGAGCCCTCGGCTGAGTCGTTCAGCCACCAACCCAGGATCGATGGCCGGTTCGCACTCCACAGTGACAAGCCTGCCGAGCGCAATGCCCGGTCGGTACTCGCCGGGTCGAAGTCCACCTTGAGGCTTTCCGGCGGGCCGGCGTCGTAGCCATATTGAAGAATGATCTGTTGCGGGTCCTTGCGGATCGCCGCCAGGCCAGGATTCTGAGCAGCCTTGGCGTCGCCGGTCAGGCGCAGCACCAACGTGTCCAGCGCACGCAGAGTCGCCTGGTTACGCTCTTCCGGGGTCTGGCTGCTGACCGGTTCGAGCACTTGATACAGGCCATTGACGGTTTCGGCATGGCTCGCCAGGCTGATCAGCGCCAGGCAGCCCATAGACAAGAATTTGAACAAACGCATGGAAGATTCCCGGACATAACGGCTGGAACAGGCCGTGTGAAGAAGATTGAGCATGGCTGTGACCACAACACCCGGCAAAACATTCACACGCCCGATGGAAGTTTCGCACGGTCATCACCATAGCCGGTTACCGCTACACCTTATACAGACGCGCTACGCAGTACCAATATAAGAAATATCGGTTTTTTTCCGTGGATATGTCCCTGCCCGTCGGCGCGAGGATGGCCGCTGCCCCTCAAGCCTGATAAAATCGCGCGCCTTCGCAGACCGGCAATGGCTGGGCTCCCGGAATAATTCGTACAACGGTTATTCAATGGCCCCGGCGTCGGTCGTTACCCAGAAATCCCCCCTAAAGGCCTGGATCATGAGCAAGCAACCCTCCCTGAGCTACAAGGACGCCGGTGTAGACATCGACGCCGGTGAAGCATTGGTCGAACGCATCAAGAGCGTCGCCAAGCGCACTGCGCGTCCGGAAGTCATGGGCGGCCTGGGCGGTTTCGGCGCCCTCTGCGAGATCCCGGCCGGCTACAAGCAACCGGTCCTGGTCTCGGGCACCGACGGTGTCGGCACCAAGCTGCGCCTGGCCCTGAACCTGAACAAGCACGACAGCATCGGCATCGACCTGGTGGCCATGTGCGTGAACGACCTGGTGGTCTGCGGCGCCGAGCCGCTGTTCTTCCTCGACTACTACGCCACCGGCAAACTGAACGTCGATACCGCCGCTCAGGTGGTGACCGGCATCGGTGCCGGCTGTGAACTGTCCGGCTGCTCCCTGGTCGGTGGCGAAACCGCTGAAATGCCTGGCATGTACGAAGGCGAAGACTACGACCTGGCCGGCTTCTGCGTCGGCGTGGTAGAGAAAGCCGAGATCATCGACGGCTCGAAAGTCGCCGCTGGCGATGCCCTGCTCGCCCTGCCGTCCTCCGGCCCGCACTCCAACGGCTACTCGCTGATCCGCAAGATCATCGAAGTCTCGGGTGCCGACATCGAAAACACCCAGCTCGACGGCAAGCCACTGGCCGACCTGCTGATGGCCCCGACTCGCATCTACGTCAAGCCGCTGCTCAAGCTGATCAAGGACACCGGCGCCGTCAAGGCCATGGCCCACATCACCGGTGGTGGCTTGCTGGACAACATCCCGCGCGTGTTGCCAAAAGGCGCCCAGGCCGTGGTCGACGTGGCGAGCTGGACCCGCCCGGCGGTGTTCGACTGGCTGCAAGAGAAAGGCAATGTCGATGAAACCGAAATGCACCGCGTGCTGAACTGCGGCGTGGGCATGGTCATCTGCGTGGCCCAGGAGCACGTCGAGACCGCCCTGAAAGTATTGCGTGAAGCTGGCGAGCAGCCTTGGGTCATCGGCCAGATCGCTACCGCGGCCGAAGGCGCTGCACAGGTCGAGCTGAAAAACCTTAAGGCGCATTGATGTCCGCAACCTGTGACGTGGTGGTGCTGCTGTCCGGCACCGGCAGTAATTTGCAGGCCCTGATCGACAGCACCCGGACCGGCGACAGCCCGGTCCGTATCCGCGCGGTAATCTCCAACCGCGCCGATGCCTATGGCCTGCAACGCGCCAAGGACGCGGGGATCGACACCCGCGTCCTGGATCACAAGGCGTTCGAGGGCCGCGAAGCCTTCGACGCCGCGTTGATCGAACAGATCGACACCTTCAATCCGCAACTGGTGGTCCTCGCTGGCTTCATGCGCATCCTCAGCGCCGGCTTCGTGCGTCACTACCAGGGCCGCCTGTTCAATATCCATCCTTCGCTGCTACCCAAATACAAAGGGTTACACACTCATCAGCGGGCGCTGGAGGCCGGAGACACGGAGCATGGCTGCTCGGTGCACTTTGTCACCGAGGAACTCGATGGCGGACCACTGGTCGTACAGGCAGTAATACCGGTAGAGTTGCACGACACGCCGCACAGCCTGGCGCAACGGGTTCACGCCCGCGAGCACCAGATCTACCCGATGGCCGTGCGTTGGTTTGCCGAAGGAAGGCTGACCCTCGACGATCGCGGAGCCTCACTGGACGGCCAGTTGCTCGCCGCCAGCGGCCATTTGATTCGATACTAGGAGATTTTATGCGTCGCGCCCTGCTCTTCGCTTGCGCTCTGCTTGCCCTGCCCCTGGCACAGGCTGCGGAACTACAACCGTTCTCCGCCAGCTACACCGCCGACTGGAAACAGCTGCCCATGAGCGGCACCGCCGAGCGCAGCCTGACCAAGGAAGCCAACGGCACCTGGAAGCTGAGCTTCAAGGCTTCGATGATGATCGCCAGCCTGACCGAAGAAAGCACCCTGACCCTGGACAAGGACACGCTGCTGCCACAGTCCTACCACTTCGAACGCGGTGGCCTGGGCAAAGCCAAGAAGGCCGACCTGGACTTCGATTGGAACACCAAGATGGTCACCGGCACCGATCGCGGCGACGCGGTCAAGCTGCCGCTCAACCGTGGCATGGTCGATAAATCCACCTATCAACTGGCCCTACAGCACGACGTGGCGGCCGGCAAGAAAAGCATGAGCTATCAGGTCGTCGATGATGGCGAGATCGATACTTATGACTTCCGCGTGCTGGGCTCGGAAAAAGTCGACACCAAGGCCGGCCAGATCGACGCGATCAAGGTCGAGCGCGTGCGCGACCCGACGCAAAGCAAACGCATCACCGTGCTCTGGTTCGCCAAGGACTGGGACTACCTGCTGGTCCGCCTGCAACAGGTCGAGACCGACGGCAAGGAGTACAACATCATGCTCCTGGACGGTACGGTCAACGGCAAGGCTGTGAAAGGCAGCTGATCGACGCAAACACCAGGAAGCCCCGCCATGCGGGGCTTTTTATTGCCTGGATTTCAAGCTCCCACAGGATTTGTATTCATGGAGGATTGCGACATGAAATCTTCTTCATGAAAAACACCTGCGACCGAACGCCGCGCACCACCTGGCCTGCAGGATTATTGCGCTTTCCATGAAAACTTCTTAACGAACCGGGGCATTTACTTAGCACGCTATCCAAATCTATAACAAAGTCCTGCACACGCCTTGCTGCAGATAACAGAGATTGGAGCTTGCAAGATGACTGTGAAAGTAACTGAACGCGACGACGCCCATATGTCCCACGAAGGCATTGCCGCCGGTATCCGGATCTGGGATGTGCATCAACAGGATTTGCTGGTGGGGATGTTCCACTCGGAGACGGATGCCCATAGCTACAAGGCTGAGCTGGAGCGCGAGGAACGGCTGCGCTCGCGAGAAATGGCGGAATCCTGAACGACACGGGGACCCTGTGGCGAGGGAGCTTGCTCCCGCTGGGCTGCGTAGCAGCTCTTTCTTGTGAGCGCTTCGCACTCAAGCGGGAGCAAGCTCCCTCGCCACGGGTCGTTTTTTCAGGTTGCCGGCTTTACCACATCAAATCATCCGGAATCTGATACGCCGCGTACGGATCATCGGCATCCACTTCTTCGGTCTGGGTGTTGAGCTGGACGATGCGCTTGGGATCGCGTTCCTGGATCTTCAGAGCCGCCTCGCGCGGGATCACTTCGTAACCGCCGGCATGGTGGACGATCGCCAACGAGCCGCTGCTCAGCTTGTTGCGCATCAGGGTGTTGACCGAGATGCGCTTGACCTTCTTGTCGTCGACGAAGTTGTAGTAATCCTCGGTGGTCAGCTTCGGCAGGCGCGAGACTTCGATCAATTGCTTGATCTGCGCGGCCCGGGCCTTCTGCTCGACCTTTTCCTGCTGCTGCCGGTTGAGTTCCTGGTCGCGCTTGACCTTCTCGGCCATGGCCTCCTGGGCCGCACGCTGCTGGGAATCATCCAGTTCGATCTGGCCTTTATGGGCCAGGCGTTGCTGCTTCTGTTTCTCTTTGCCGACCTGCTTGGCCTGCTTTTGGTTGACCAGCCCTGCTTTGAGCAACTGGTCGCGAAGGGAAAGGCTCATGGTGCTTACTCACTTAGGCAACGGCCTCAGCCACAGCTGGGCAAATTCTTTTCCTGACGTTTGGCTTCGCCCCACAAGGCGTCCAACTCTTCGAGGGTGCAATCTTCCATGGGACGGTGGGTGTCGCGCAATGCCTGTTCGATAAATCGGAACCGTCGTTCGAACTTCCCGTTGGCGCCACGCAAGGCGGTTTCCGGGTCGACCTTGAGGTGGCGAGCCAGGTTCACCACGCTGAACAGCAGGTCGCCGATCTCGTCACTGATGGCAACCGGATCATTGTCGGCCATGGCTTCGAGGACTTCGTCCAACTCCTCCCGGACCTTGTCGAGCACCGGCAACGGGCCTGGCCAGTCGAAACCGACCTGCGCCGCACGCTTTTGCAGCTTCGCCGAACGGGACAACGCCGGCAAGGCCGTTGGCACATCGTCGAGCAACGACAACTGTTCGGGCGCCGCGGCTTTCTCGGCCCTCTCCTCTGCCTTGATCTCTTCCCAGCGCTGCTTGACCTGCTCTTCGCTCAGGCGCGGGATATCCACAGGCGCATACAGGTCCCCGGTAGGAAACACATGGGGATGACGGCGGATCAGCTTGCGGGTGATGCTGTCGACCACGCCGGCAAATTCGAAGCGGTTCTCTTCCCGGGCCAACTGGCTGTAATACACCACTTGGAACAACAGGTCGCCCAACTCGCCCTGCAAATGATCGAAATCGCCGCGCTCGATGGCATCGGCCACTTCGTAGGCTTCTTCAAGCGTATGAGGAACGATGGTCGCGTAGGTTTGCTGGATGTCCCACGGACAGCCGTACTGCGGGTCCCGCAGGCGGTTCATCAGGTGGAGCAGGTCTTCGAGGCTATACATCAATCCATCTCATCACAAAATAACCCTGTGGGAGCGGGCTTGCTCGCGATGGCGGCCGGTCAGTGATGGACCGCTATCGCGAGCAAGCTCGCTCCCACACGTTTGGACTGCGCTTAACCTGGCGTCCGGTTACGCCGAGTCTCGATGATGTTCGGCAACTGGGAAATCCGCCCCAGCAACCGCCCCAGCGCATCCAGCCCCGGGATCTCGATGGTCAGCGACATCAGCGCGGTGTTGTCTTCCTTGTTCGAACGGGTGTTGACCGCCAGCACGTTGATCCGCTCGTTCAGCAACACCTGGGACACGTCGCGCAGCAGGCCGGAGCGGTCGTAGGCGCGGATGACGATATCCACCGGGTAGGTGAGCACCGGCACCGGCCCCCAGCTGACCTGGATGATCCGCTCCGGTTCGCGTCCGGCCAGTTGCAGCACCGAGGCACAGTCCTGGCGGTGAATGCTCACGCCACGGCCCTGGGTGATGTAGCCGACGATCGCATCCCCCGGCAATGGCTGGCAGCAGCCGGCCATCTGGGTCATCAGGTTGCCCACGCCCTGGATCTGGATATCGCCGCGCTTGCCCGGTTTGTAGCCGGTAGCCTTGCGCGGAATCAGCTCCAGTTGCTCGTTGCCCCGCTCCGGCTCCACCAGTTGCTGGGCCAGGTTGACCAACTGCGCCAGGCGCAGATCGCCGGCACCGAGGGCGGCGAACATGTCTTCGGCGGTTTTCATGTTGGCTTTTTCGGCCAGCTTGTCGAAATCCACCTGCGGCAGGCCCAGGCGACCGAGTTCGCGCTCGAGCAGGGTCTTGCCAGCGGCGACGTTCTGGTCGCGGGCCTGCAACTTGAACCAGTGGACGATTTTCGCCCGCGCCCGCGACGTGGTGATGTAGCCCAGGTTCGGGTTCAACCAGTCGCGGCTCGGCGTACCGTGCTTGCTGGTGATGATCTCGACCTGTTCACCGGTCTGCAGGCTGTAGTTGAGCGGCACGATCCGCCCGTTGATCTTGGCGCCACGGCAGTTGTGGCCGATCTCGGTGTGGACCCGGTAGGCGAAGTCCAGCGGCGTCGCGCCCTTGGGCAGGTCGATGGCGTGGCCGTCGGGGGTGAAGATATAGACCCGGTCCGGCTCGATATCGACCCGCAGCTGTTCGGCCAGGCCGCCGATGTCACCCAGTTCCTCATGCCATTCGAGGACCTGACGCAGCCAGGAGATTTTCTCTTCGTAGTGATTGGAGCCGGACTTGACGTCGGTGCCCTTGTATTTCCAGTGGGCACAGACCCCCAGCTCAGCCTCCTCGTGCATCGCATGGGTGCGAATCTGCACTTCCAGTACCTTGCCCTCGGGGCCGATCACTGCAGTGTGCAGCGAGCGATAACCGTTTTCCTTGGGGTTGGCGATGTAGTCGTCGAACTCCTTCGGAATGTGCCGCCACAAGGTATGGACGATCCCCAGCGCGGTGTAGCAGTCGCGCATTTCCGGGACCAGGACGCGAACGGCGCGAACGTCGTAGATCTGGCTGAATTCCAGGCCCTTGCGCTGCATTTTTCGCCAGATCGAGTAGATGTGCTTGGCCCGGCCACTGATGTCGGCTACCACGCCGGTGGCCTGCAACTCTTCGCGCAACTGGGTCATCACATCGGTGATGAAACGCTCGCGATCCAGGCGCCGCTCATGCAACAGCTTGGCGATCTGTTTGTATTGATCCGGCTCCAGGTAGCGGAAGGACAGGTCCTCCAGCTCCCACTTGATGTGACCGATGCCGAGACGGTGGGCCAGGGGGGCATAGATGTCGAACACCTCCCGGGCGACGCGATTGCGTTTTTCGTCATCGGCAGACTTCACGGCGCGGATGGCGCAGGTACGTTCGGCCAGCTTGATCAGCGCGACGCGCACGTCGTCAACCATCGCCACCAGCATCTTGCGCAGGTTTTCCACCTGGCCCTGGGTGCCCAGCACCATGGACTGGCGAGGGCTGAGGCTGGCGCTGATGGCGGCCATGCGCAGCACGCCATCGATCAGCTTGGCGACCACCGTGCCGAAGCGCTGGCTGACCACCGGTAGCTGGATCTGGCCTTCGCGCACGCCGCGGTACAACACCGCCGCCACCAGGGAGTCCTGGTCGAGCTTGAGGTCAGCAAGAATTTCGGCGATCTCCAGGCCCGTCTGGAAACTCGAGGTGCCTTCGGACCACAGGTTCTTCGCTGCGTTATGTTGCTGCTCCGCCTCACGAGCGAACTCGCAGGCGGCCTTCAAGGCTTCGCGATCCAGAGCCATGTCGACGCTGACCGCATGATCGAGCCAAGCCTCGAGATTGATACTGCCGTCGGTGTTGATCGGCTGGTGTGCTCTCACCTGTACCATCTTTACTTACCTTCCCTACGACGCAGATTCAATGCGTCAACTTCGCTGACCTTCATGATGCCCGTGTTTACGCCCAGGGCTGTGGCGAGTTGGCACGAACGGGTCAGTCGGACAAGCCATCCTGGCTCGCTTCAAATAACGCCATGGCCTCGACATGCGCCGTTTGAGGAAACATATCGAGAATCCCGGCACGTTTTAACCGGTAGCCCTGCTTGATCAGTTCGACCGTATCCCGGGCCAAAGTTGCCGGGTTGCACGATACATAGACCAATCGTTTGGCACCCAGGGACGACAGTTTGCGCACCACCTCGAAAGCACCGTCACGGGGTGGGTCCAAGAGTACCGCAGAAAAGCCTTCGCCGATCCATTGGGCATCAGCCAGAGGCTGGGATAAATCGGCCTGAAAAAAGGCCGTGTTATTCAAATTGTTACTGACGGCATTGGCCGCCGCACGATCCACCATGGTCTGCACGCCTTCAACAGCCACCACCTGGCGCACGCTTTTGGCCAGCGGCAAGGCAAAGTTGCCCAGGCCGCAGAACAGATCCAGCACCCGTTCCTCGGCTCGCGGTGCCAGCCATTGCAGGGCCTGGGCGATCATCGCCTCGTTGACCCCGGCGTTCACCTGGATGAAATCCCCCGGTCGGTAAGCCAGCTCAAGGTCCCAGGCATCCAGGCGAAACCCGAGAGCTTGCCCGGGCTCGACCGGTTGCGGCTCACCTTCACCGTGCAACCACAACTGGGCTTCATGGAACGCGCAGAAGTCCTTGAGGATCGTCAGGTCGGCCTCCGACAGCGGCGCCATGTGGCGCAGCAATACCGCGAGGGACGAACCGGCGAACAATTCCACATGCCCCAACGCCTGGGGTTTGCTCAAGCGACGCAGCATCTCCGGCAGGCGGCTCATGATCGGCTGCAAGGGCTGTACCAGCACAGGGCAATCACCGATGGCGACGATGTCCTGGCTGCCGACGGCGCGGAAACCGACTTCGAGTTTTTTCGCCTTCTGATCCCAGCGCACCGCCACGCGGGCGCGACGCCGGTAACCGAATTCCGGCCCGCTCAAGGGCGCGGTCCATTCCTCTGGCACCACCCCGGCCACCCGCGACAACTGCTCGGCGAGCATGCGCTGTTTCAGGGCAAGTTGTTCGTCATGGGGCAAATGTTGGACGCTGCAACCGCCGCAGCGACCAGCATGGACGCACGGCGCCGCACGTCGCAGTTCACTGGGCAGGAACACGCGCTCGGTACGGGCCTCGACCACTTTGCCATGGGCACCGAGCACCCGCGCCTCGACTTCTTCGCCGGCCAGGGCGCCGATGACAAACCAGGTACGCCCTTCAATAAAGGCGATGCCCCGACCGTCGTTGGCCAGGCGCTCGATGGTCAAGCGCTGCTTCTTGCCGGTGGGCACTTGCGGGGCCCGGCTTCCGCCGCTGGGCTGGAAGCGCAGACCTCTCTCTTGCTTGGCCATCAGTTGGGCGCGTCGAAAATGCCGGTCGACAGGTAACGGTCGCCACGGTCACAGATGATCGCGACGATCACCGCGTTTTCAACTTCCTTGGACAGGCGCAGCATCCCCGCCACGGCACCGCCCGAAGACACGCCGCAGAAGATGCCCTCCTCGCGCGCCAGCCGGCGGGTGGTGTCCTCGGCTTCGCTCTGGGCCATGTCGATGATGCGATCCACGCGGTCGGCCTGGTAGATCTTCGGCAGATATTCCTCGGGCCAGCGACGAATGCCGGGGATGGCCGAGCCTTCCATCGGTTGCAGGCCAATGATCTGCACGTTCGGGTTCTGTTCTTTCAGGTAGCGCGAGGTGCCCATGATGGTGCCGGTGGTGCCCATCGAGCTGACGAAATGGGTGATGGTGCCGTCGGTCTGGCGCCAGATCTCAGGGCCGGTGGAGGTGTAGTGGGCCTCTGGATTGTCGCCGTTGGCGAACTGGTCCAGCACTTTGCCACGCCCCTCGGCCTGCATGCGCTCGGCCAGGTCCCGGGCGCCTTCCATGCCCTGCTCCTGAGTCACCAGGATCAACTCGGCACCGTAGGCTGTCATCGCTGCCTTGCGCTCGGCGCTGGAATTGTCGGGCATGATCAGGATCATCTTGTAGCCCTTGATCGCCGCCGCCATCGCCAGGGCAATACCGGTGTTGCCGGAGGTCGCCTCGATCAGCGTGTCGCCAGGCCGGATCTGCCCGCGCAATTCGCCACGGGTGATCATCGACAGCGCCGGCCGGTCCTTGACCGAACCCGCCGGGTTATTCCCTTCGAGCTTGAGCAAAAGCGTATTAGTGGTCACGCCGGGCAAGCGTTGCAAACGGACCAGCGGAGTGTTGCCGACGCAATCGGCGATGGTTGGGTACTGCAGAGTCATGGCGTATTCGCAATCCGGACTGCGGGGGCGCCTATCATACCGGCAAACCTGGCGCGGCCATATCACGCAAAGTAAGGGGGTTATGGCTTATGGGAATAAGCAGGTCGCGTGGCGAGGGAGCTTGCTCCCGCTGGGCTGCACAGCAGCCCCAAAGACGAGCAGGCGAAGGTGCCAGGACCGTGACATGATTTTTACGAAGATCGCCCGCCCGCAAATCGCTACACTGCGCAGGTACTGCGTGCTGGATGCGCGCACCGCTCAATCAGACGCTGGATGCAGGAGACAAGTGTGCTCAAGAAACTGGGAATCAAAGGCCGTGTGCTGTTGCTGACCCTGTTGCCGACCAGCCTGATGGCGCTGGTCCTGGGCGGCTATTTCACCTGGATGCAGCAATCGGAGCTGCATGCCCAGTTGTTGCAACGCGGTGAAATGATCGCCGAACAACTTGCGCCGCTGGTCGCCCCAGCCATGAGCCGCCAGGACATCGATCTACTGGAGCGCATCGCCACCCAGTCCCTCGAACAGGCGGACGTGCGCGCCGTCACCTTCCTCGCCCCCGACCGCGTACCACTGGCCCACGCCGGCCCGACCATGCTCAACCGGGCGCCGGAGGGCAACAGCACGCAGCTACTGCAACGCACTGGCAACGACGCCACGCGCTACTTGCTGCCGGTATTCGGCAAGCACCGCAACCTGGCGGGGGAACTGATTCCCGAAGAAGCCGACCGCCTGTTGGGCTGGGTCGAGTTGGAGTTGTCCCACAGCGGTATGTTGCTGCGCGGCTATCGCAGCCTGTTCGCCAGCCTGCTGCTGATCGCCGCTGGCCTGTGCCTGACCGGCTTGCTGGCCCTGCGCATGGGCCGCACGATCAACCGCCCGCTGAGCCAGATCAAGCAGGCCGTGGCACAGCTCAAGGACGGTCACCTGGAAACCCGCCTGCCGCCGCTGGGCAGCCAGGAGCTGGACGAACTGGCCTCGGGCATCAACCGCATGGCCAGTACCTTGCAGAACGCCCAGGAAGAATTGCAGCACAGCATCGACCAGGCCACCGAGGACGTGCGCCAGAACCTGGAAACCATCGAGATCCAGAACATCGAGCTGGACCTGGCTCGCAAGGAAGCCCTGGAAGCGAGCCGGATCAAATCCGAGTTCCTGGCGAACATGAGCCATGAAATCCGCACGCCGCTCAACGGTATCCTCGGCTTTACCCACCTGTTGCAGAAAAGCGAACTGACCCCACGCCAGCTCGACTACCTGGGTACCATTGAAAAATCCGCCGACAGCCTGCTGGGGATCATCAACGAGATCCTCGACTTTTCGAAGATCGAGGCCGGCAAGCTGGTGCTCGACAGCATTCCGTTCAACTTGCGGGACCTGCTGCAGGACACCCTGACCATCCTCGCCCCCGCCGCCCATGCCAAGCAGTTGGAACTGGTGAGCCTGGTCTACCGGGACACGCCACTGTCGCTGGTGGGCGATCCGCTGCGCCTCAAGCAGATCCTCACCAACCTGGTGAGCAACGCCATCAAGTTCACCCGCGAGGGCACCATCGTCGCCCGGGCCATGCTCGAAGACGAGCACGAAGACAGCGTGCAGTTGCGCATCAGCATCCAGGACACCGGCATCGGCCTGTCCAACCAGGATGTGCGGGCGCTGTTCCAGGCGTTCAGCCAGGCTGACAACTCGCTGTCGCGGCAACCGGGGGGCACCGGCTTGGGCCTGGTGATTTCCAAGCGCCTGGTGGAACAGATGGGCGGGGAGATCGGCGTCGACAGCACACCGGGCGAAGGCTCGGAATTCTGGATCAGCCTGCGCCTGCCCAAGACCCGTGACGATGCCGAGGACCTGCCGGGCCCACCGTTGCTGGGCCGGCGTGTAGCGGTGCTGGAGAATCACGAACTGGCCCGCCAGGCCTTGCAGCACCAGCTTGAAGACTGTGGCCTGCAAGTGACGCCGTTCAACACCCTGGAAAGCTTGACCAACGGCATCACCATTGCCCACCAGACCGATCAGGCGATCGACCTGGCCGTGCTGGGCATCACCAGCAACGACATGCCACCGGAGCGCCTCAACCAACACATCTGGGACCTTGAGCACCTGGGTTGCAAAGTACTCGTGCTGTGCCCCACCACCGAACAGACCCTGTACCACCTCTCGGTGCCCAACCCTCACAGCCAGCTCCAGGCCAAGCCGGCCTGCACCCGCAAGTTGCGCCGCGCGCTTTCCGACCTGGTCAACCCGCGCCCGACCCGCAGCGACCCCCACGAACCGGTATCCAGCCGCGCCCCGAAAGTGCTGTGCGTGGACGACAACCCGGCCAACCTGCTGCTGGTGCAGACCCTGCTCGAAGACATGGGCGCCAAGGTGCTGGCCGTGGAGAGCGGCTATGCGGCGGTCAAGGCCGTGCAGAAGGAAACCTTCGACCTGGTCTTGATGGACGTGCAGATGCCCGGCATGGACGGTCGCCAGAGCACCGAGGCGGTCCGCCAGTGGGAAAGCGAGCGGCACTGCACACCGCTGCCGATCGTCGCCCTCACCGCCCACGCCATGGCCAACGAAAAGCGCGCCCTGCTGCAAAGTGGCATGGATGATTACCTGACCAAACCCATCAGCGAGCGGCAACTGGCCCAGGTGGTGCTCAAATGGACTGGCCTGGCCCTGCGCAACCAGTCACCGGAGCGCAGCGGCGATGCCCCGGGCGGCAGCGAACTGTTGGTGCTCGATCACGAAGAAGGCCTTCGCCTGGCCGCCGGCAAGGCTGACCTGGCGGCGGACATGCTGGCGATGCTGCTGGCCTCCCTGGAAGCCGACCGCGAAGCGATCCGCCAGGCCATCGAGGCCAACGATCACAACGCACTGATCGAACGCGTCCACCGCCTGCACGGCGCCACCCGCTACTGCGGCGTACCGCAATTGCGGGCGGCCTGCCAGCGCAGCGAAACCCTGCTCAAGCAACAGGATCCCAAGGCCGCCGACGCCCTGGAAGAATTGGAGCGGGCCATCAACCGCCTGGCCAGCGAGGCGCGTATCAGCGCCTGATCCAGGGCAATGGCGACCGGAGCGATGGCGGTTAAGCTGGGTCTATTCCAATGCCAGGAGGCCGCCATGCGCGTGATTTTTTTCAGCAGCCAGACCTACGACCGCGACAGTTTCACCAAGGCCCCGACGCCCGCAGGCCTTCAATTGCAATTCCAGCCCGCCCGCCTGAACCTCGACACCGTGGCCCTGGCCGAACGGCATGAAGTGGTGTGTGCCTTCATCAACGATGACCTCAGCGCCCCGGTGCTGGAGCAACTGGCCGAAGGCGGCACGCGGCTGATCGCCCTGCGCTCGGCCGGCTACAACCACGTCGACCTGCTCGCCGCCCAGCGCCTGGGCTTGAGCATCGTCCGGGTGCCGGCCTACTCGCCCCATGCCGTGGCCGAACATGCCGTGGCATTGATCATGGCCCTCAATCGCTGCCTGCACCGCGCTTACAACCGCACCCGGGACGGCAATTTCAGCCTTCATGGGCTGACCGGGTTCGATCTGGTGGGCAAGACCGTTGGCGTGATCGGCACCGGGCAGATCGGCGCGACGTTCGCACGGATCATGGCAGGCTTCGGCTGCCAGTTGCTGGCCTATGACCCCTACCCCAACCCGCAGGTCGAAGCCTTGGGCGCCCGCTACCTGCCCTTGGCCGAGCTGCTCGCGCAGGCGCAGATCATCAGCCTGCATTGCCCGCTCAATGAACAAAGCCGACACCTGATCAATGCCCAATCGCTTGCTGCGATGCAACGCGGCGCCATGCTGATCAATACCGGGCGTGGCGGCCTGGTGGACACACCGGCCTTGATCGAGGCGTTGAAAAGCGGCCAGCTGGGCTATCTGGGCCTGGATGTCTACGAGGAAGAAGCCCAGCTGTTTTTCAAGGACCGCTCCGACCTGCCCTTGCAGGACGACGTGCTGGCCCGGCTGTTGACCTTCCCCAACGTGATCGTCACCGCTCACCAGGCGTTCCTGACCCATGAAGCCTTGGCGGCGATTGCCATGACCACCCTGGACAACATCGCCGCCTGGGCAGCCGGCACGCCGCAAAACCTGGTGGATGGCTGATCCGCTCTAGCCAGCCCCCCCCTGTAGGAGCTCGCTCACACAGGGACTTTGGTCGAGCTCCAATTTCGGCTTCACACAAACCCAATGTATCGAGGGAGCTTGCTCCCGCTGGCCTGCGAAGCAGGCCTCTGCATTTTTTCAGCCGGACCGCATGATCCGGTTGGCGACTGCTGCGCAGCCGAGCGGGAGCAAGCTCCCTCGCCACGGGTTGTGGGTTGTCTGGGCTGACGCCATCGCGAGCTCGCACAGGGATGGAGTTTCGTCGGTCAGATCCCTTATGGAGCATCCAAAGCCATGCCCCGTGCTAGCATGTCGCGCCTATTTGGAGGACCCATGGCCGAACACGATTTCCGCTACACCCTGATGAACCCGCAGCACACCTTGACCGAAGTCCGCGCACTGGCGCCGGGCCGCTACCAGGTCACCGGCAATGGCGGTTCGATCCAGGCCAACGATGTGTTGCTCGTCACGCTCAAGGGCAGCAAGGACTTGTCCATGCGCCTGACCGTGGACACCGTGCGGCACCTGCTCAAGCCCATGGGCCAATGGACCGCCATGACCACCGGCCCGGTGTTCGGCGAACTGGCGATCCACACCTGGCAGGTCAACTGCGACAGCTGCGCCAAGGAACTGAGCTTCGAATTCGCCGTCGATGCCAAGCTCGGCGTCAAGGCCGAAAAACCGGCCGCCTCCGCACGGATCGCCGAACTGGGCTGGATCACCGTGGGTGAAAAACACCTGTGCCCGAAATGCCAGGAAGCCGCCTGATGAAACGTTTGGCCCTGTCCGCGTTGATCGGCATGAGCCTGATGGGCTGTGCCGCTGAACCTGTACAGCTGCAACATAACCGCAGCTACATCCTGGAGTGGATCGGTGAACGGCCATTGATGGACTACAGCCACCTGACCATCACCCTTGGGGATGACGGTCGCGCCTATGGCAATGGCGGCTGCAACCACTGGTTCGCGCCCTATACCCTGGAAGGCCACCGTTTGAGCTTCGGCAAGATCGGCAGCACGCGCAAACTCTGCGCCCCGGCGGTGATGGAGCAAGAAACGCGCTTCTTGCAGGCCCTGGAAAAGGTCGAGCGCTGGGACATCTCGCCCATCGAGCAAATACGCTTCTGGCCGGCCCAGGGCAAGCCGCTGCGGTGGTGGTTGGAAGAGGGCTGAAGCTGACGAGCCCCCCTGTGGCGAGGGAGCTTGCTCCCGCTGGACTGCGCAGCAGGCCCCTGCGTCCTGTCCGACACCGTGGTGACAGATACATTTTGGGGCTGCTGCGCAGCCCAGCGGGAGCAAGCTCCCTCGCCACACAAGCCCTCAGCCATGACAGGGGTTATTTGAACGCCTGCAACGCTTCAAGCTTGGCCATCACCCCCGCCGCCGTCTGCTCCCCCAGCAACTGCTCGCGCACCTTGCCCTTGTTGTCGATGATGTACGTCACCGGTAGCCCTTCGCTGCGAGGAAGGTCGAAGATCTCGGCCGGATCCCGGGCCAGCACCGTGAAGCGAATCCCCATCTTGTCGCTGGCGCTCTTGAGTTCTTCGCCCTGCACCTGGTCGAAGTTGACCCCGAATACACCGACGTTGCGCCCCTTGAGCTGTTCGGCCAAGGCATTGAATTCCGGGATTTCGGTACGGCATGGCGCGCACCATTCGGCCCAGTAGTTGAGCACCACCCATTGTTTGTCCAGCCGCTGCGAGGCAATGGCCTGGCCGTTCTGGTCCACGCCGTAGTCGTTCCCGCAGCCGGCGAGCAACAAAATGCCGATAAATGTCAGTGCCGCCGTCAATCGCCTTGCCATGTGCCAATCCTTGTCTGAATGTGAACGCTGCTGCGACCCGTCGCCTCTCTCAGGTGCTAGGGGCTTCGCGGCACAGTAGAATAGCCGCCACCTTACGCAAGATGCGACCCACTCATGACCGATCTGACGCTTTATCACAACCCGCGCTGCTCGAAATCCCGCGGTGCGCTGGAACTGTTGGAGGCCCGTGGCCTGACGCCCACCGTGGTCCGCTACCTGGAAACCCCGCTCGACGCCGCGCACCTGGAGCGTCTGCTGGGCAAGCTCGGCATCACCGCCCGGCAATTGCTGCGCACCGGCGAGGACGAATACAAAGATTTGAACCTGGCCGACGAAAGCCTGAGCCAGGCCCAGTTGATCGCAGCCATCGCCGCCCACCCGAAACTCATGGAACGGCCGATTCTGGAAGCCGGGGAAAAGGCCGTGATCGGCCGTCCGCCGGAGAAGATCCTGGAGATCCTGCCGTGACCACGCCGTACATCCTGGTGTTGTATTACAGCCGCAGTGGCGCCACCAACGAAATGGCCCGGCAGATCGCCCGTGGTGTCGAGCAGGCCGGGCTGGAAGCCAGGTTGCGTACGGTGCCGGCCATTTCCGCCGAGTGCGAAGCGGTTTCGCCAGACATCCCAGAACAAGGCCCGCTCTACGCCAGCCTCGATGACCTGAAGAACTGCGCTGGCCTGGCCTTGGGCAGCCCGACCCGTTTCGGCAACATGGCCGCGCCGCTCAAGTACTTTCTCGACGGCACCAGCAACCTGTGGCTGACCGGCGCGCTGGTGGGCAAACCGGCCGGGGTGTTCACCTCCACCGCGAGCCTGCACGGCGGCCAGGAAACCACCCTGCTGTCGATGATGCTGCCGCTGCTGCACCACGGCATGCTGATCACCGGCCTGCCCTACAGCGAATCGGCCCTGATCGACACCCAGGGCGGTGGCACGCCCTACGGCCCGAGCCATCACGCCGGGGCCGACGGTAAAAGCGGCTTGAACGAACATGAGGTTGCCCTGTGCCGCGCCCTGGGTTTGCGCCTGGCGAAAACCGCCCTGTTGCTGGAGAACGGCCGTGGCTAAGAAGCCGAAGATCCTGCCTTCCATCCAATGGCTCGAACCGCGCGTACGCCTGGCTCGCGTTCTCAGCCTGCTGTGCTTTTTCGGCCTGGTGGGGTTGCTCAGCGCCTATTACCTGCTGATCGCCGACCTGCACGGCGCGCGGCCCTGGGTGATTCTGCTGATCGAACTGGTGCCGCTGCTGATACTCGCGCCCGGCATGCTCAGCGGCAGCGCCCGTGGACACTCATGGATGTGCTTCGTGGTGAACCTGTACTTCATCAAGGGCGCACTGGCAGCCTATGACCCGAACCGTCAGCTGTTCGGTGTGCTGGAAATGGCGGCGAGCGTGGCGGTGTTCTGCTCGGCGTTGTTGTATGTGCGGTGGCGGTTTCAGTTGAATCGACGGTTGGCGGGCGAGGGAGATGTCTCCGTCGCCTGATATACCGCTATCGCGAGCAAGCTCGCACACAGGGTGCCATCGAGTCCCTGTGGGAGCGAGCTTGCTCGCGATGGCCGCAACGCGGTCTCAATGATTCACGGTATACGCCAGCATCATCGATATCTGGCTCATGGGCCTTCCCCCGCTCTCTTCATGCCACTGGTTGAAGGCATTCTGCACCGTCGCCAGGTCCCGCTGGCTGCTGGGGACTTTGTCGATGATCTTCTGGGCATTGAGCGCGGCCACCACGTCATAACTGGGCACGAAGGTGTCCTTGCCCATCATCCGCAAAAAGCGCGGCGCCGACAGGCCGCCCAGTTGATGGCCGCGTTTTTTCAGGTACGTCCACAGGCCGACGATGTCGGTCACTGGCCAGTCGGCGACCAGTGCGGCGAAGCTGCCCTTTTCGTGGGCCACGTCCAATATCAGTTGCGCGTTGCGCGGTACGCTCTTGAGCTTGCCCAGATGGCGGATGATCCGCACGTCCTGCATCAACCGCTCCAGGTGCTCGGCGCTCATCAGCACGACTTTCTCCGGATCGAACTTGAAGAACACCTCTTCGAACGCCGGCCACTTGGCGTCCACCAGGCTGTGCTTGAGCCCGGCGCGGAACACCCGCAGCGCCATGGTCGAAAGGTAGCGGTCGTCGCCGATCTTGCGCAGTTGCGCCGGGGTCTTGGGAACCGGCAGGTGGGCTTCCAGTTCAGCCGCCGAACCGAAGCGGTTCAGACAATACTCGTGCAGCCACTTGTAATCGCGCATGCCCTCTCCTGGGGTCGGAAATGAAAACGGCGCCAGTGGCCCTTATAGCCATTGGCGCCGTGAATAGAGCGGTTGGCGCCGTCAGAGGTTCACCACATTGACGAACCGCGGCGTGGCGTTTTCGTCGATGCGCAGGTTGGTGAAGTCGAACAGGTTGCGGTCCGCCAGTTGCGACGGAATGACGTTCTGCAAGCCGCGGAAAATGCTCTCGGTACGGCCCGGCGTCTTGCGCTCCCACTCCTGGAGCATTTCCTTGACCACCTGACGTTGCAGGTTTTCCTGGGAGCCGCACAGGTTGCAGGGGATGATCGGGAATTGCTTGAAATCCGAATAGGCCTGGATGTCTTTCTCGCTGCAATAGGCCAATGGCCGGATCACCACGTTGCGCCCGTCATCGGCTCGCAGCTTGGGCGGCATGGCCTTGAGCGAGCCGTTGTAGAACATGTTCAGGAAAAAGGTCTCGACGATGTCGTCGCGATGGTGCCCCAGGGCCATCTTGGTTGCGCCGATCTCGTCGGCGAAGGTGTAGAGCGTTCCGCGCCGCAGGCGTGAGCACAGCGAACAGGTGGTCTTGCCTTCGGGAATCAGTTCCTTGACCACCGAATAGGTGTCTTTCTCGACGATGTGATATTCCACACCCAGCGATTCAAGGTAGGCCGGCAGCACATGCTCGGGGAACCCGGGCTGCTTCTGGTCCATGTTTACCGCGACGATGTCGAACTTGATCGGCGCAACCTTCTGCAGATGCATCAGCACATCGAGCAAGGTGTAGCTGTCCTTGCCGCCGGACAGGCAGACCATGACCTTGTCGCCGTCCTCGATCATGTTGAAATCGGCGACCGCCTCACCGGCCAGGCGGCGCAGGCGCTTTTGCAGTTTGTTCTGGTTGACCGTAAGAGTGCCCATGACGCGAAATCCGTGAGGTGTGACGAAAGGCCGGCATTTTACGCAAAAAACCTCCCGTATGGCACCGCCCCCCTGTGGCGAGGGAGCTTGCTCCCGCTGGGGTGCGAAGCAGCCCCGAAAATGTATGTATCACCGCGGTGCCGGACAGAACGCAGGGGCCTGCTGCGCAGTCCAGCGGGAGCAAGCTCCCTCGCCACATGAATCTCTTCGCCTGAGAATTACGCATACAGATCAAGCCGCGATTAACCTGCTCCTTTACAGCGCGATTTGCTCTAAGCCCACCATCCCCCTTGGGGTGACTCCTTTCTATACTGCGACATAAGGTCGCACACACTTACAGACCTTTACTTACCCGGCCATTTGGCCCGTAGGCGCTCCGTTGGGGGGCGATGGCAATAACAAAGGAGTGACTGACTATGATCCATCATGTCGTGGGGCTCTTTACCCACCCTGATCAAGAATGGAAAGAAATCCGTGGCGATCAGGAGGAAAGCATCAGCCACATGTACCTCACCCATACGCTGATCCTGGCGGCCATTCCCGCGGTATCGGCGTTCATCGGCACCACGCAGGTGGGATGGGTCATCGGCAATCGTGCACCGGTCATGCTTACCCAGGAAAGTGCGCTGTGGATGACCGTCATGTCGTACCTGGCCATGTTGGGCGGTGTGGCAGTGATGGGCGCCTTCATCCACTGGATGGCCCGAACCTATGACGCCAACCCGAGCCTGGCCCGTTGCGTCGCGTTCGCCACCTACACCGCGACACCGTTGTTCATCGGCGGCCTGGCGGCGCTCTACCCGCACATGTGGCTGGGGATGATCGTCGGCACGGCGGCGATCTGCTACACGGTCTACCTGCTGTATGTGGGCTTGCCGACGTTCATGAACATTCCCCAGGACGAAGGTTTTCTGTTTTCCAGTTCGGTGCTCGCCGTAGGCCTGGTGGTGCTGGTAGCCATCATGGCGTTCACGGTGATTGTCTGGGGGCTCGGCGTCGGCCCGGTCTATACCAATTGAAGGATTGAAACGGTCCCGATAGTACCCTCCAATAAAAACAGGATCTGCCGACACAGGCCGCCGCAAGGCGGCCTTCCTGTGTTTGAGCCGCTCGACACGACCGCTGGGCGCCTGGACGATTCGCAACGGCCGATGCTTGCGGCATACTCGGGCTTCTGGAGACCCGTAAAGCATGCTCGAGCAACTCAATACCCGCGTCGAAGAGTGTTACCAACAAGCCGAATCCTTTTTCAAACGTCCTTTCAAACGCCCGGTGGTCAGCTTCAAATTGCGTGGCCAGAAGGCCGGTGTTGCGCACCTGCATGAGAATCTGCTGCGCTTCAATCCACAGTTGTACCGGGAAAACGCTGAAGACTTCCTCAAGCAGACCGTCGCCCATGAAGTCGCGCACCTGATCGCCCATCAACTGTTTGGCGAACGCATCCAGCCCCATGGCGAAGAATGGCAACTGATCATGCGCGGGGTGTACGAACTACCGCCCAACCGCTGCCACACCTACGAAATCAAACGCCGCAGCGTGACCCGCTACATCTACAAATGCCCCTGCGACGGCAGCGACTTCCCGTTCTCGGCCCAGCGCCACAGCCTGGTGCGCCAGGGGCGGCGGTATTTGTGCCGTAGCTGTCGCAATACCTTGGTGTTCAGTGGAGAAACCCGGGTGGAATAGCAGGCTTTTGTAGTGTCTGGGCTTGCCCGCGAAGAGGCCCTAAAGGGCACTACAAAATCACCTTGGCATCCCGCAATTGAGCGATCCGCTGCGCACTGAACCCCAACTCCCCCAACACCTGATCCGTATGCGCCCCCAATCCCGCGCCAATATGCCGAGGATCAGGCAACCCTCCGGAAAATCTCAACGGACAAGCCATCTGCGCCTGGCTTGAACCATCACCCCGGGGCACCTGTGTCACCAGCTCCCGAGCCTGTAACTGCGGATGCCGAACAGCTTCCTCCAGGCTCAGGACCGGCTCGACGCAGGCATCGATCCCGGCAAACAGGCTGCACAGCTCGGCAAAATCGCGTTTTTCAAACTCGGCTTGCAGCGCCTGCTTAAGAGCGTGCTGTTGTTCAGGCTTGGGCGACAACCCCTGAGCCGCCAGTTCCGGCCGTCCCAAGGCCTCGCACAACGCCTGCATGAACACCGGTTCCAGGCTACCCACCGACATCCAGCGACCATCGCGGGTACGGTAATAGTCATAGAAGCTGCCGCCGTTGAGCATCTGTTTTTCCCGCTCCGGCTCGACACCGCAGGCCAGGTAACCGGCACCGGCCATGGCGTTGAGGCTGAACACACAGTCAGTCATGCTCACGTCAAGATGCTGCCCCTGACCGGTTTGCTGGCGGGCGATGACCGCCGCCAACAGCCCGATCACCCCATGCAACGAACCTCCGGCGATGTCCGCCGCCTGGATCCCCAGCGGCAACGGACCGCTGTCGGCGCGGCCGGTGTGGCTGGCCAGCCCCGCCAGGGCCAGGTAATTGATGTCGTGACCGGCGCGGTCCTTGTAGGGCCCGGTCTGGCCGTAGCCGGTGATCGACACGTAGATCAGCCGCGGATTGATGGCTTTCAAGGCTTCGTATCCCAGGCCCAACCGCTCCATCACGCCGGGGCGGAACTGTTCCAGCAGGATGTCGTAGTCCTTCAGCAATTGCGTGACCACCGCCAACGCTTCCGGTTGCTTGAGGTCCAGGGCCAGGCTGCGTTTGTTACGGTTGAGGTAGGCGTGGCTGGCCGAGGAGCCCTGATCATGGGGCGGCAGCACCCGCAGCAGGTCCTGGCGGGTCGGCGACTCGATGCGCAACACCTCGGCCCCCATGTCTGCCAGCAACAGCGAGGCAAACGGGCCGGGCAGCAGGGTCGAGAAATCCAGAACCTTGAGCGATGCCAGTGGGCCTTGCATAGCGATCTCCGGTGGGTGATGGCTAAAGACTAGGCAGGGGTTGGTGGTAGGGCAATCACCGCAGGTGCCAGTCTGGATGACCATTGCGCTCAGCGTGAGAGCTCTTGTGGCGAGGGAGCTTGCTCCCGCTGGGCTGCGCAGCAGCCCCCCCGCCATTTGTCTGAAGCACAGCGGTGGCAGATACATCTTAGGGTCGCTTCGCAACCCAGCGGGAGCAAGCTCCCTCGCCACAGAAGCCTCCTCGACGGAAGAGTTCTTCCAATAAAAAACCCGCCGAAGCGGGTTTTTCATTACAGCCTGAAGATTACTTCACAGTGCCTGGAGCAGAGGACTCAGCCGCTGCAATCTGCGCCGCCGCGATCTGCTCGTCATCTTCACGAACATCGTCGATACCGCGACCACCGGAAGCCAGCTCGGTCTGCAACTGATCTTCGTCCAGTTCCTTGACCCACTTGGCAACCACGATCGTGGCAACGGCGTTGCCTACCAGGTTGGTCAGGGCGCGAGCTTCGGACATGAAGCGGTCGATACCCAGAATCAGTGCCAGACCGGCCACCGGCAAGGTGCCCACGGCCGACAGGGTGGCCGCCAGCACGATGAAGCCACTACCGGTTACGCCAGCCGCACCTTTGGACGACAGCAGCAGCACCAACAGCAGGGTGATCTGGTGAGTCAGGTCCATCGGGGTATCGGTGGCCTGGGCGATGAACACCGCGGCCATGGTCAGGTAGATCGACGTACCGTCGAGGTTGAACGAGTAGCCAGTCGGGATGACCAGGCCTACGACCGACTTCTTGGCACCCAGGCGCTCCATCTTGATCAGCATGCGTGGCAGGGCCGATTCCGACGAGGAAGTGCCCAGCACGATCAGCAGTTCTTCACGGATGTAGCGAATCAGCTTGACGACGCTGAAGCCGTGGGCGCGGCAGATGGCGCCCAGTACTACCAGCACGAACACCACGCAGGTGATATAGAAGCAGATCATCAGCTGGCCCAGTTGCACCAGCGAACCGACACCGTAGGCGCCGATGGTGAAGGCCATGGCACCGAACGCACCGATCGGCGCCAGCTTCATGATCATGTTGATGATGATGAACATCACATGGGCGAAGCGATCGATGAAATCCAGCACGGGCTTGCCGTAGGCACCCAGGCGATGCAAAGCGAAACCGAAGAGCACCGAGAACATCAGTACTTGCAGGATGTCACCGTTGGCGAACGCGCCGACGATGGTGTTCGGGATCACGTTGAGGATAAAGGCGATGATGCTCTGGTCTTTACTGGCATTGATGAAACCGGCGATCTTGCTGGTGTCCAGGGTCGATACATCGATGTGCATGCCTACACCCGGTTGCACGATGTTAACCACGACCAGGCCGATCAGCAGGGCGATGGTGGAGACAATTTCAAAGTACAGCAGCGCATAGCCGCCGGTCTTGCCGACCGATTTCATGTTCTGCATACCGCCGATGCCGCTGACGACGGTACAGAAAATGATGGGGGCGATGACCATTTTGATCAGTTTGATGAACCCGTCACCGAACGGCTTGAGGGCAACACCAGTCTGCGGGTAGAAGTGGCCGAGCAAAATGCCGATGGCAATGGCTACGATCACTTGGAAATACAAGGATTTGTACAGTGGCTGACGAGTCGTCATGGCAAACCTTCCTCAAGAGTCCCGTTTGACGACTTCCACCTGTCGTCCACGGCACCTCAATTGCGAACCCTCCTGCACTGGAGGGATTTGTTTTTTGTCGGCTGCACGCGGCAGACCTGTGTGCTGTATCGCAAGGCTCGTGCCATTTTTCAGAAAACCCCTACAAGCGCTGTCGCAGAAGGGTTCTGGAATTATTCACGAGTTAAACACGGGCGTGGAATGTGGCGGATTTCCGCCCACGGGGTGTTTATCACTCCGGGATTTGGCGGATATCCGCCTTGTCGGGCCGCAGTGCCCTGCTACCATCGCCCGCTTAACGGACGGATTCCAGCCATGCGCCAACGCACGATCGCCAGCCACTTCGCCCGCGCAGCCTTGGGCGGCGCGCGCCGGCAAGGCTTCGACTATGTTCCTGTGCTGCAACAGCTGGGCATCAGCCCAGAGCTGTTGGACGAGCCGCGCGCGCGGATTGCGCCCGAGCAGTTCGCGCGCCTGTTGCAGGCGCTGTGGCTGGCATTGGGGGACGAATACCTGGGATTCGGTAGGGCTGCGAGTAAACCCGGGACGTTTGCCATGATGTGTCACGCGTTGATCCACTGTCGGACCCTGGGCAAGGCCCTTCAACGCGGCTTGCTGTTCTACAGTCTGTTCCCCGACGCGCCGAGCCTGACCCTGGAAGCCGAAGGCGAGCGAGTGCGGCTGGTGCTGGACGATTCGACGCTGTGGGACCCGGATCATTTTCTGACTGAAAGCTTGCTGGTAGTCTGGCATCGCCTGGCCAGTTGGCTGATCGGCCAGCGTATCGGCCTGGAACAGGCGACTTTCGGCTACACCAAACCCGCCCACGGTGCCGAATACGACTTACTTTTTTCCTGTCCGCTGGTGTTCGAAGCGCGCAGCAGCAGCCTGTTGTTCCACAGCCGTTACCTGGGCATGCCACTGCTGCAGGACGAACGCACCCTCAAGCACTTCCTCGAACGCTCCCCCGCCGACCTGCTGTCGCGCCCGGACGATGGCCATAGCCTGAGCAGCCAACTGCGCCGCCTGCTCAGCCGCGACACCGCCCGCTGGCCCGACCTGGACACCGTCGCCGGCCATCTGCACATCAGCCCGCAGACCTTGCGCCGGCATTTGCGTGAAGAAGGCACCAGCTTCCAGGAACTCAAGGATCAGCTGCGGCGGGATATCGCCATCTACCACTTGGGGCGGGCGGACCTGTCGTTGCAGCAAATTGCCGAGCAGTTGGGGTTCTCCGAACCATCGGCGTTTCACCGGGCGTTCAAGAAGTGGACGGGGCTGACGCCGGGGGCTTATCGGGAGCAGGAGAATTGAGTGGTGACATCCAACTTCTGTGGAGAGCCCGCCCCCCCTGTGGCGAGGGAGCTTGCTCCCGCTGGGCTGCGAAGCGGCCCCAAGAACTTGCGAGCGCTGCGCACTCGAGCGGGAGCAAGCTCCCTCGCCACAAAGGCCGGCAACCCCACCGAAGTATTCCAGTCAAACCACCGGAAAATGAATCCGGAACGCCGCCCCGCCCAGCTCTGAATCCCCCAGGGTCAACTTGGCGCCGTAGCTCTCGATGATGTCTTCCACCACCGCCAGTCCGATCCCCTGCCCCGGATGCTGGCGATCCAGTCGCTCGCCCCGCTGGAGAATCCGCGCACGTTGATCCGGTGGCACGCCCGGCCCGTCGTCCTCGACACTCAACTCCGTACCGCCAAGGGTCTGGTGCACGCTGACGCGCACCTCGCCCAGGCACAGCCGATAGGCGTTTTCCAGCAGGTTGCCGAGCATCTCCAGCAAGGCGCCCTGTTCGATCGGCACCTGGCAGTGCTCCGGCAGATCGAAACTGACATTAACTCGTTTGTCGCGATAGACCTTGTCCAGGGTGTCACACAGGCTTTGCAACACCGGGCGCAAGCGCACCTGATGGCGCACCAGCCCGCTTTTGCGCAGGCTGGCGCGCTGCAACTGGTAGCCGATCTGCTGGCTCATGCGCTCGATCTGGGTTTGCAGCACCCAAGCCTGTCCACGGTCCTCCGGGCGTCGGGCCATGTCCTCGCTGACGCCCTGCAACACCGCCAACGGGGTCTTCAAGCTGTGGGCCAGGTCATCGAGGGAATCGCGATAACGGCTGCGTTGCTCCCGCTCGCTGTACAGCAGGCGGTTGAGGGAGCCGGTCAGGCGCAACAGTTCCCGGGGATGTTCAGTACTGAGGCTTTCCCGGGCCCCGCTTTCGATTTCGTCCAGTTCCTGGCTCAGGCGCCGCAGCGCCCGAAGGCCCCAGGTCAGGCCGATCCACAACAGCGCCAGCAACACCAACAGGGCCGCGCCAAAGCCCAGATACAGATTGTCCCGCAGGCCCTGCAAGGTCACTTCGTAGTCGCGCACCGGTTGCAAGGTAACGATGCTGAACGCCGCGCTCTGGCCGCCGAGCAGCTTGATCTCGACGTCATAGACAAAAAACTCCTGGCCGTCGTTCTCGCGAATGCGCGCGAACTGGTTGCCCTGGCCGTCATAGCGTGGCGTGTAATTGATGTTTTCTTCCTGGGTCGCCTTGGATCGCCAGACCAACCGCCCCTCGCGGTCGTAGATGTAGCCCAGCAGGCGGGCATCGGCGAGGTTGAAGCGCTCATCGGGTAACTGCGCCGGCATCCTCAAGCGGTTGTTTTCCACTCGGGCGGCGGAAATCAGCGTGGTCACGTCCGAAGCCAGGCGTTGCTCGATGGATTCCTGCAGCGCCAGGCTGAACGCACCTTGCATGGCCGGCAACAAGGCCAGCATGAACAGCACCGCCAGGGTCATGGCGGCCAGCATCAACCGCAGGCGAAGCGAACGAATCACTGGCAGCGCTCGTTGAACAGGTAGCCCAGGCCCCGCACCGTGTCGATCGGTTTGAAGCCAGCCGGCGCTTCCAGCTTACGGCGCAGGCGCCCGACCAATACTTCGATGACATTGGGATCACGCTCATCGTCATCGGGGTAAAGCTGCTCCATCAAGCGGTCCTTGGCCACCACCTGCTGGTGATGGCGCATGAGGTATTCGAGGATGCGGTACTCATAGGCAGTCAACGCCAGCGGCTCCTCATCGAGGGACGCCTGCTTGCGGTTGAGGTCGAGCAGCAACGGACCGGCGACGATGGTCGATTGGGTAAAACCACTGGAGCGGCGCAACAGGGCGTTCAGCCGGGCCTCCAGCTCTTCGAACTGAAACGGCTTGACCACGTAGTCGTCGGCGCCGGCGGCCAGGCCTTCGACCTTGTCCTGCCAGTTGCCGCGGGCGGTCAGGATCAGGATTGGAAACGTCTTGTCCTGCGAGCGCAGCCGGCGGATCAGCTCCAGCCCGCTGATGCCCGGCAAGCCCAGGTCGATCACCGCCAGGTCATGGTTGAATTCCCGGACCTGGTACAAGGCCTCTTCGGCATTGGCCACGGCCTGCACCACATGGCCGCTGTCGGTGAGACGGGTTTGCAGGTGGTGACGCAACAGCGCTTCGTCTTCGACGACCAGTAATTTCATGGAGCCTCTCCCAGGCAAATCAAACAATCCAGTGCGGCGCACTTCAACGAAAGGCGCCGGATCGTCTTCGACCGATCCGGCTGGATACGCTCACCATCAACCGCTTAGAACGTGTAGTTGGCGGACAGGTAGGTCTGGGCGCTGCTGGTCAGGTCCAACGAGCCAACCTTATCGCCACCGTGCGGGCTCATCTCGGTGCTGGCGTTGCTGCGCAGGTAACGGTAACCCAGTTCAACCGAGGTGTTTTGCGAAATTTGTTGCAGCACGCCTCCTTGCAAGCCCACTGCGTAGCCAATGTCGCTGTCGCGGCTGAAGCCGGGAGAATCCTGGGTCAGCTTGGTCAGGCCCGCCGTGCCGCCACCGAACAGCTTGGTGCTGCTAGTGACCGGATAGAACACATCGTAGCTGCCCAGCAGGTTTTCCTGGCGCAGCTTGATGCCGTTGTGGGTGCCCGAGACGTTGTCGTAGGTGGCGTAGTAGCGGCCCTGGTCGTTTTGCTTGCCCAGTCGCAGGCCATACGTGGTGTCCTTGCCGATGACGCCGTCGGCGTTCGGGTTGTTCAGGGCGCTGTCCAAGGCGCTGGATTTCTTCACCTTGTCGCTGGTCTGGCCGAGGGTCAGGCTGGCGAAGTTGTCATCGGCGTGGGCCAGGGCGCTGGCGCCCAGCACGGTGAAAGCCAACAGCAGTTTTTTCATAGCAGTCATGATCAAGTTCCTTTGCAACGTGGGTGAACTGTGAAGTCGCCGTCACCTTAACCAGCGATACCTGAACCCCCCTTGAACGTTCTCTGAACCTTCGCTGAATGAATCGGCTAGAGTGTCCTGTCTCAGCACTTTTTAAGGAGATCCATCATGCGCAGGCTGCTTGCTGTTGTACTTCTGGCCATTAGCGGCGTGAGCCAAGCCGCCATCCAGACTCAGGAGCTCCCCTACACCAGTGCCGACGGCACCAAGCTGATCGGCTATTACGCGTATGACGACACCGTCAAGGGCCCGCGCCCGGGCGTGGTGGTGGTGCATGAATGGTGGGGGTTGAACGACTACGCCAAGCGCCGTGCCCGTGACCTCGCCGGCCTGGGCTATAGCGCCCTGGCCATCGACATGTACGGCGACGGCAAGAACACCGAGCACCCCAAGGACGCCATGGCCTTCATGCAGGCGGCGCTCAAGGACGGCAAGGCCGCCAGCGCACGCTTCCAGGCGGGGTTGGACCTGCTGAAGAAACAACCCCAGACTGATCCGGACAAACTCGCTGCCATCGGCTACTGCTTCGGCGGCAAGGTGGTACTCGATGCGGCGCGCCAGGGTGTGCCGCTGGCCGGCGTGGTGAGCTTCCACGGTGCGCTGGTGACCAACACCCCGGCAACACCTGGCAGCGTCAAGGCCAAGGTGCTGGTCGAGCATGGCGCCCTGGACAGCATGGTCACCCAGGACAACGTCACCGCGTTCAAGAGCGAGATGGACAAGGCCGGCGCCGACTATAAATTCGTCAGCCTCGAAGGCGCCAAACACGGCTTCAGCAACCCCGATGCCGACCGTTTGAGCCACGGCGAACATGGCGGGCCGGACATTGGCTACAACAAGGAAGCCGATGAGAAGTCGTGGGCGGATATGCAGAAGTTCTTCAAGAAAGTTTTTGACTGACGCATAACCCTGTGGCGAGGGAGCTTGCTCCCTCGCCACAGAAGCTTCTTTTCCACTCACTTGCGCCACTCAGGCTTGCCCCACTACCCAGCCTCCCGTCAACCCGGCAAAATGCCGGGCATGAAGACACTCCCCACCCTGCCCGCCTGTTGCTCGCCTCTGGATGAACACTGGCTTTTGCCCGATGCGCTGCCCGATACGGTGCTGCTGAGCACCCGCTTCGACCCGTTGCTGCTGGTAGGCACCGACTTCCCCGACAGCGCCATCGAACCACCGGCGAGCATCCAGCGATCGGTGGCCAAGCGTCAGGCTGAATTCCTGGCCGGGCGGATCTGCGCCCGGGCGGCATTGCAGCGACTCGACGGCCTGGCCTGCGTGCCGGCCATCGGCGAAGACCGCGCCCCCGTGTGGCCGGCCCATGTCAGCGGCTCGATCACCCACAGCACGGGTCGGGCCGCGGCCATCGTCGCGAAAAAAGACCAATGGCAAGGCTTGGGCATGGACGTGGAAAACCTGCTCGACCCCGAACGCGCCGAGCGCCTGGCCGGTGAAATCCTCACCCCGCCGGAGCTGCTGCGCATGGCAACGCTTGCGCATGACGAGCGGGCCTTGCTGGTCACCCTGACCTTTTCAGTGAAGGAAAGCTTGTTCAAGGCGCTGTATCCCATCGTCAGGCAGCGCTTTTATTTCGAGCATGCCGAAGTGTTGGACTGGACACACGACGGGCAGGTGCGGCTGCGCTTGCTGACGGACCTGTCGGCCGAGTGGCGTCATGGCAGCCAACTGCAGGCGCAGTTCGGGGTGAAGGATGGGCAGTTGTTGAGCCTGGTGGGGATCAGCGCCTGAGGTTTTTGGTGTCTGGGCGGACCTCATCGCGAGCAAGCTCGCTCTCACATGGGCATGCGTTCAACCTGTGGGAGCGAGCTTGCTCGCGATGAGGCCAGTACAGGCAGCCCTTCTATCAAGACCTGTCCTGATGCCTCGGCCAACTCAAACTGAAGCACGCCCCGCCCAGGCTCTTGCTCTTGCCGATCAACGCCCGACCGTCATGCCAGTGGATGATCCGCCGCACGATCGACAGCCCCAGCCCATGGCCGCCCGACGCCCGGGCGCGGCTGTCATCCAGGCGCAGGAAGGGCTTGAAGATCCGCTCCCATGCCGCCTCCGGCACACCAGGCCCGTCGTCCTCCACATCCACCCGACAGCGCAACTGGCCCACCTGATAGCTGACGGTGACCCGGGAACTGGCGTGACGCATGGCGTTGCCCACCAGGTTCTGCAGGGCCCGATGCAGAAAGCGTGGCTCGGCCTCGACCCAGGCGCCGTCGCAATCGACGGCCGACAGGCATAGACCGCGCTCGACCGTAATCCCGGCCCGCAACGGCCCCAATTCATCGATCACTTGATTGACCAGCGCATCCAGGTCCACCCGCTGGAAGTTAAGGGCCGGTGAACCCTGTTCCAGTCGCGCATAGGTGAGCATTTCGTCCACCAGCCGATCCAGGTCTTCGATGTCGTGGTCCATACCCGCCAGGTATTTGTCCCGGGCCTGGGGCGTGGTGGCGCTGCCGAGCATTTCCAGGCCGAAGCGCAGGCGCGCCACCGGGGTACGCAATTCGTGGGACACCGCCCGCACCAGCTCGCGCTGGATGGCCAACAATTGCTGCAAGTGCTCGGCCATGCCGTTGAACGCAGCGGCCAACCGCCCCACCGAGTCGGCACCTCGGGCCGGTACCCGGGTTTCCAGGCTGCCCTGGGCGATCTGGGTGGCGGCCGACTCCAGGCCGCGCAAGCGCCGCTCCAACTGGCGCACCAACAGGTAGACGATCAAGCCGATCAGGCTCAAGCCCAGCGCCGCGATCAGCACCAGCCATTGCGGCGGATAAGGGTTCATCTGGTACAGCGGACCAATCTCCAGCACCCACGGCGTGCCGACCATGCCGGCGAAGACCCGGATGGAGTCGCCGCCCTTGCCCAACGCCATCACCGTATCGCCCTCGGACACACGACGGCGCTGGTCTTCATCCATGTCCGCCTGCTCGGCGGTCATGAGTCGCAGATCGAAACCAAAACCTTTTTCCTGCGCCAGTTGCGCCAGCCGCTTGGGTTGTTCGGCCACCGGGGAACGCACCAGCTCGTCGGCCAACAGATAGATGGTCGCGCGGGCCAGTTGTTCGCTGATCTGCTGGACTTCCCCCACCAACATCAGTTGCTCGCCATCGCTGACCAGCCGATAGACTTTGGCCGCATGGGGTCCGGTCTGCTCCACCAAGGCCTGGCCACGCAGTACGCGGGTGCGCTGGCCGAGGTCGAGGTCGGTCTGGGCAAAGGTCTGCAATGCCAGGGGAATGCCCAGCAGGCGCTCCCATACCAGCAACGCCCGCCGCCGCTCGGTGTCGTCCATCGGCCGCAGGTTGTCGGCCATCAACGAAAACGTACCGTGGGCCAGGCGCTCGCGGTATTGCTCGCTGCGGGTCTGGTTGAGCAGGTGCAGGGCCAGTACGCCGAGGACCGCCACCAGCACCAGTGCAGCACACATGCCGCCATAAATACGCAGGAAAATCGAGTTCACGGTGCCGGGTCTACGCAGGCTTCAGGAACGAACAGGTAGCCTTTGCTGCGAATGGTCTTGATCAGCCGTGGATGGTCCGGGTCGTCGCCGATCTTGGGGCGGATACGCGAAATGCGCACGTCGATGGAACGGTCCTGGCCGTCATAACCGATGCCGCGCAAAGCGGTGAAGATTTCTTCCCGGGACAGGATGCGCCCGGCATTGGACACCAGCAGCCACAGCAGGTCGAATTCGGCGCTGGTCAGCTCGATACCGTTGCCCTGCAACCAGGCTTCGCGCAGGGCGTCGTCGACCACCAGCGGGCCGAATTGCAGGCGTCGCTGCTTCTGCGCGACGCTCGGCTCCGGTTCGCTGCGCCGCAGCAGGGCCTGGATACGCGCCAAGAGCAAACGCGGGCGAACCGGCTTGCAGACATAATCATCGGCGCCCAGGTCCAGGCCCTGGATCTGATCGGTGTCGTCGGTGCGGGCGGTGAGCATCAGGATCGGCCCATCATAATGCCCGCGCACCTTGCGACAGATGCTCAGGCCGTCTTCGCCGGGCAGCATCAGGTCGAGGACCACCAGGTCCGGCTGCTCGGCAATGATCCGCGCCGCCGCCACCGCGCCGTCGCCTTCGATGGCGACACGCAACCCGTTGCTTTCGAGGTACTCCCGGGTCAGCTCGGCCAGACGCTGGTCATCCTCGACGATCAATACCTGCCAGGCTTCTTGTTCCACGGGGGCCTCGTCTTGCTGTGAATATAAAAGGAAGGATGGCCACAATCCTGTGGCGAGGGGATTTATCCCCGCTGGGCTGCGTAGCAGCCCCAAAAAATGCTCACTGTTGTAGTCAGGCAGAATGCAGGGGCCGCTTCGCGACCCAACGGGGATAAATCCCCTCGCCACAAGTAGCCGCTCACCCCGGGCATTCGAATGCAGCCCCCCTCTTTTTGTCATATCAAAGGAGGATAAACATGCCAGCACACCGACCGATTGTATAAACGTCGCCCCCCTAGAAAACAAGCGGACAAATGCGTTCGGTCGAAGCAGGTTTTATGTGGTAACGTCCGCGCCCGCAAAAAACCATCGGGCAGTTTTCAGACCGTTGAAACCGATGAAAAAAGGTCCACTCCAGCTAGGTCGCGGCCTACAGAGCAGTTCCACGTTTCGCACACAAATTACGCACAGGCTTATCCACAGGTAGCACGTTGCATACCCCCCAAAAACGCATTATCTTGTAGCCCGCCGCGCAAAAAACCCTACATGTAGGGTTTCAGGCCAAAAACCAAACACAAGTCGGGCAGAGAATTCAAGCGCTTTTCTTGCTTCTGTCCAACTGAAACACCGTATTTCCCCAAGCCCAGACCGCCCCTGCGGATGGCAACTGTTTCCAGGTCGAAAACGACCGAAACGGTACGGGTGTTGCAGTCAATTGCTGCCACCCCGGCAACCCGGTTTCGAGCCTCGCTCGCAACCTGAGAACTTCGGATGGAAGCGGCATTAAACGCCTGCTTCCTACTGTCCCGAAGTTGTTATGCCCGGCGCCAGTCGGTTGTAGTGCTTCAGGACGGAACGGTGGGCACCGTGATGGTGCCCAAACAAACATAGAGAACGTGGAGACACCCATGCACACCGACACAACTCGCGAGAACCCGCAGGGCACCGCGCCGCTGGCCGCCGATTCGAACCCGGATCTGTCCGCCACCGCGCCGGGCCAACTGCGTGTGATCAAGCGTAACGGCACTGTCGTTCCTTACACCGATGACAAGATCACCGTCGCCATCACCAAAGCGTTTCTCGCAGTTGAAGGTGGCACCGCTGCCGCTTCGTCGCGAATCCACGACACTGTGGCCCGCCTGACCGAACAGGTCACCGCGACCTTCAAGCGTCGCATGCCCTCAGGCGGCACCATCCACATCGAAGAAATCCAGGACCAGGTCGAACTGGCCCTGATGCGTGCCGGCGAGCAGAAAGTGGCGCGCGACTACGTGATCTACCGTGACTCCCGCGCCAAGGAACGTGCCACCCGCTCCCCAGCCGACGCACCGGTCCAGGCCCACCCTTCGATCCGCATCGCCCGCGCCGACGGCAGCCTGGCGCCACTGGACATGGGTCGCCTGAACACCATCGTCACCGAGGCCTGCGAAGGCCTGGAAGAAGTCGATGGCGACCTGATCCAGCGCGAAACCCTGAAGAACCTCTATGACGGCGTTGCACTCAAGGACGTCAACACGGCCCTGGTGATGACCGCCCGGACCCTGGTGGAGCGCGAGCCGAACTACTCCTTCGTGACCGCCCGCCTGCTGATGGACACCCTGCGTGCCGAAGGCCTGAGCTTCCTGGAAGTCGCCGAGAGCGCGACCCACCACGAAATGGTCGACCTGTACGCCAAGGCGCTGCCAGCCTATGTTGCCAAGGGTATCGAGTTCGAATTGCTGAACCCGGTCCTGGCCGAATTCGATCTGGAAAAACTCGGCAAGGCGATCAACCACGAGCGCGACCAGCAGTTCACCTACCTGGGCCTGCAAACCCTGTATGACCGTTACTTCATCCACAAGGATGGCGTGCGTTTCGAACTGCCGCAGATCTTCTTCATGCGCGTGGCCATGGGCCTGGCCATCGAAGAGAAGCAGCGCGAAGACCGTGCGATCGAGTTCTACAACCTGCTGTCGTCCTTCGACTACATGGCGTCGACCCCGACCCTGTTCAACGCCGGCACCCTGCGTCCACAGCTGTCGAGCTGCTACCTGACCACCGTTCCGGACGACCTGTCGGGCATCTACGGTGCCATCCACGACAACGCCATGCTGTCGAAATTCGCCGGTGGCCTGGGCAACGACTGGACCCCAGTTCGCGCATTGGGCTCGTACATCAAGGGCACCAACGGCAAATCCCAGGGCGTCGTGCCGTTCCTCAAAGTGGTCAACGACACCGCCGTTGCGGTCAACCAGGGCGGCAAGCGCAAGGGCGCGGTCTGTGCCTACCTGGAAACCTGGCACATGGACATCGAAGAGTTCATCGAGCTGCGCAAGAACACCGGTGATGACCGTCGTCGTACCCACGACATGAACACCGCCAACTGGATCCCTGACCTGTTCATGAAGCGCGTCTTCGATGACGGCAAGTGGACCCTGTTCTCGCCGTCCGAAGTACCGGACCTGCACGACCTGACCGGCAAGGCTTTCGAAGAGCGCTACGAGTACTACGAAGCCCTGACCGAGTACAACAAGATCAAGCTGTTCAAAGTCGTCCAGGCCAAAGACCTGTGGCGCAAGATGCTGTCGATGCTGTTCGAAACCGGCCACCCATGGCTGACCTTCAAGGACCCGTGCAACCTGCGCAGCCCGCAGCAGCACGTGGGCGTGGTCCACAGCTCGAACCTGTGCACCGAGATCACCCTGAACACCAACAAGGATGAGATCGCGGTCTGCAACCTGGGCTCGATCAACCTGCCGAACCACATCGTCGACGGCAAGCTGGACACCGCCAAGCTGCAACGCACCGTGAACACTGCCGTGCGCATGCTCGACAACGTGATCGACATCAACTACTACTCGGTGCCACAGGCGAAGAACTCCAACTTCAAGCACCGTCCGGTCGGCCTGGGCATCATGGGCTTCCAGGACGCGCTGTACCTGCAGCACATCCCGTACGGTTCCGATGCCGCGGTCGAATTCGCCGACAAGTCCATGGAAGCGGTCAGCTACTACGCGATCCAGGCTTCCTGCGACCTGGCCGACGAGCGTGGCGCCTACGAGACGTTCCAGGGTTCGCTGTGGTCCCAGGGCATTCTGCCGCTGGACTCGCAACAGATCCTGATCGCCCAGCGCGGCCAGAAGTACATCGACGTTGACCTGAACGAATCCCTGGACTGGGCACCGGTTCGCGCCCGTGTGCAGAAAGGCATCCGTAACTCCAACATCATGGCCATCGCACCGACCGCCACCATCGCCAACATCACCGGCGTGTCGCAGTCGATCGAACCGACCTACCAGAACCTGTATGTGAAATCGAACCTGTCGGGCGAGTTCACCGTGATCAACCCGTACCTGGTTCGCGACCTCAAGGCCCGCGGCCTCTGGGACTCGGTCATGATCAACGATCTGAAGTACTACGACGGTTCGGTGCAGCAGATCGAACGCATCCCGCAAGAGCTCAAAGCGCTCTACGCCACGGCGTTCGAAGTGGACACCAAGTGGATCGTCGACGCCGCCAGCCGTCGCCAGAAGTGGATCGACCAGGCTCAATCGCTGAACCTGTACATCGCCGGCGCTTCGGGCAAGAAGCTGGACGTGACCTACCGCATGGCTTGGTACCGTGGTCTGAAAACCACTTACTACCTCCGTGCCCTGGCCGCGACCAGCACCGAGAAGTCGACCATCAACACCGGCAAGCTGAACGCTGTTTCCAGCGGCGGCAACCACGGTGACGATTCGGTCCTGGCGGCTCCAGCAGGCCCTGCGCCAGTGCCAAAGGCCTGCGCGATCGACGAGCCGGATTGCGAAGCTTGCCAATAAGCTGAGTGGGTGGGCGTGTAAAGGCGCAGACTGAAGAAGCCCCCGATAGACCGCTGGTTTATCGGGGGTTTTCTTTTGCCTTGGAAACGACGTCGCCTGGGCTGCCCTTATCCATATTCAGGGTGACATTCATTGTGGCGAGGGGATTTATCCCCGCTGGGGCGCGGAGCGGCCCTGAATGCCAGCGACCCGGTGGATCAGGCAGGTCGTATTGACTGCTTGTGGAGGGGCTGCTGCGCAGCCCAGCGGGGATAAATCCCCTCGCCACAAAGGGAAACCTGGCATGAGGACGGACTCTAGCACGCATGAAAAAGCCCCTCTTGCGAGGGGCTCTTTGTACCGCGTCAAGCAACCATCGACATCAGGCCATCTGAATGATGGTCTGCATGATGGTGCTCTGGGTGGAGATGGTCTTGGCGTTCGCCTGGTAGTTGCTCTGGGCCTTGATCAGCTCGACCAGTTCGTTGGTCAGGTTGACGTTGGACTCTTCCAGCGAGTTGGAGACGATCGAACCCAGGGTGCCGGTTTGTGGAGCGTCGTAGCCCGGGATGCCCGAGGCGAAGGTTTCCTTCCAGCTGGTGCCGCCTACTGGTTGCAGGCCTTGCTCGTTGGTGAAACTGGCGAGCGCGAGCTGGCCGATCGGCTTGGTCTGGTTGTTGCTGAAGTTGGCCAACAGTACACCGCTGCCGTCGATGGTCAGGTTGGTGATCTGGCCCGTGGCGTAACCGTTCTGGGTCGGGATCGACCGTGCGGTGTCGGCATTGAACTGGGTGGTGTTGCCCATGGAGATCGTGATGGTCGGCGCGCTGGCGGCACCGTTGGCGGTCCACACACCGTTGGTCACCGTACCGGGAATCCAGCCAGTCAGTACCAGATCGTTGTTGATGGTTGGCGTAGTGGCAGGTGGCACGGGCGGCGTGCTGACCTGAGTCAGCCTGCCGCTCGAATCAAAGCTCATGGTCGACGGAATGGGCGCGTTCGCACCTGTCGTGGTCGGCGCGGTGCCATTGAGGTTACGACCATCGATCAAGGTATAGACATTCCAGGTGTTGCCGGAAGTCTTGACCATGTACTGGTCCATTGAATGCTGGTTGCCCTGGGTGTCGTAGACCGGGGTGGTGAATTGCTTGGTGAACGTGGCCGTGTCGGCCGGATTGAACGCAGCGGTGATCGGCGTGGCCGTCGAGTTCAAGTTGATCGTCGAGGACACCAGGCTGGTGGCAGTCGGCGGCAGGTTCGAGGTGTCGATGCGCAGGTCGGTCAGGATACCGTTCTGGATCTTGCCGTTGGCATCCACGCCATAGCCCTGCAGGCGCGCAGTACCATCGCTGTTGGTGATGAAACCTTCCTTGTCGGTCTTGAACGTACCGGCACGGGTATAGCTCAGGGAACCGTCATTGCTCAGGACAAAGAAGCCCTGGCCCTGGATACCCATGTCCAGCACGTTACCGGTATTGTTCACGTCACCCTGGCCGAACTGTTGGGAAACGTTGGCCAGGCGCACGCCGTTGCCGACGGTCTTGCTGCCCGAGCCCAGCTTGGTGGCCGAGTAGACGTCTTCGAATTCCGCGCGGGACGATTTGAAACCGGTGGTCGCCACGTTGGCGATGTTGTTGCCGGTCACGTCCAGCTGTTTGTTGGCTGCATAGAGACCGCTAAGGCCGATGTTAAAAGACATGTTGACTCCTTTTGCCGGTTAGTCGGCTCTACATACCAATAGTTTGTACTTTGGACAGGGCAATGCTGCCCAGCCCGGCCAGGTTGAGCATCAGCTCACCGCCCGTCTGGCTGATCGTCACGCTGCTGACCGTAGCCGGCAGGTTGGTGATCAACGACGTGGCCTTGCCGTCGATGGTGGTCGAGGCCGCGAAGGTGTAAGTGCCCGATTCAACGACCGTGCCCGCATCGTTCTTGCCGTCCCAGATGAACGCGGAATTGCCGGCGTTCTGGCTGCCCAAGTCGATGGTGCGAACGGTCTTGCCGTCCTTGTCCACGATCTTGACCGCGACGGAGGACACCGAGGTTGGCACCACCACCGTGCCGTTGAGGCTCTTGGAGGTATCGACCACAGCCTTGTCGCCTGGAGCAATGACCGAGCGGCCCACCAGCGACGAAGCCTGCAAGGCCTGGGACGAGTTGTAGTTGCCGGCGATGCCGCTGACGGTCTCGTTGAGGGTGGTGATGCCTTCCAGGCTGCTGAACTGCGCCAATTGGGCCACGAACTCACCGTTGTCCTGGGGCTCCAGCGGGTTCTGGTTCTTCAGCTGGGTAACGAGCAGTTGCAGGAACGCATCCTTGCCCAGTTCCTTATTGCCGGTCGCCGCACCTGTCATTGCCCCGAGGGTATCGGAGGTGTTGTTGGTCTTGACCGAGGAATTGGCCAGAATCTCGTTCAGGCTCAAACCGCTGGTAGTGTTGGTAACGCTCATGTGACTCGCCCCTTATCACTGACCGAGGGTCAGGACCTTCTGCATCATGGTTTTGGCGGTGTTCATCATTTCGGCGTTGGTCTGGAACGAACGACTGGCGGAAATCATGTCGGCCATTTCTTCGACAACGTTGACGTTCGGGTAGTAGACATAACCCTTGGCATCAGCGGCCGGATGGTTCGGCTCATAACGGGCTTCGAGGTTGCTCTGGTCTTCGACCACGCCAAGCACCTGTACGCCCTGCCCGGCCGCGTCCTGCTCCTGGAACAGCGAGTCGCTGCCGCCGGACTGGCCGCCCTGGAACATGGTGGCGAATACCGGGTGGCGGGCGCGGTAGGTCTGGTCGATGCTCGACGAAACGGTCTCGGCGTTGGCGATGTTACTGGCGACGGTGTTCAGGCGAGTGGTCTGGGCACTCATGGCACTGCCGGCAATGTTGAATACGCTAGCAATCGACATGGCTTACTCTCCACGCAGGGCCGATACCAGCCCTTTGAATTTGCTGTTGAGCAGGGTGAAGCTGGCCTGGAAGTTCACGGAGTTTTCCGCGTAGTTGGACTGTTCCAGTTGAGCGTCCACGGTGTTCTGGTCGATCGACGGCTGCATCGGCGTGCGATACATCAACGACTCGTCGCCATTACCCAGGCCTTCGGCTTCGATATGACGGCTGTTGGTCATGTTCAAGGCGAAGTGGCCGTTCTTGGCCTTCTCGTTCTGCTCGGCGAGCACTTTGGAAAAGTCCAGGTCCCGAGCCTTGTAGTTCGGGGTATCGGCGTTGGCGATGTTGTTGGCCAGGACTTCGGCACGCTGGGCGCGAAAGCTCAGGGCCTGTTCGTGGATACCGAGCGCTTTATCGAAGCTGATGCTCATGTCGGAAACCTTTGGGTGACCAGAATGTACGTGCGATGAACTTAGCAAGCGGCGTGCCACTTTGGAAAAGCCCATAAACCGGGGCTTTGCGGGCACCGGCAAAGCGGCAATGCCAGAAAAGCGGCAACTGGCTTCCGCAAGCTGCCGCTTTTCTGCCGCTTTCATCCAGGCAACAGAGATTAAAAATGTGGGAGCGAGCTTGCTCGCGATAGCGGTGCGTCAGTCAACATTGATGCCGCTGCCATACCGCTATCGCGAGCAAGCTCGCTCCCATAGAGATAATGGTGATAGGGAGGAATTAGCGGTCATAAAAAAACGGGAGCCCGTGGGGACTCCCGTTTTTTGACAACCCAAGCCAATCACTTCGCCTGATAAATGATCCCCGGGCTGCACTGGACCATCTGGTAATGATCCGGCAAACCGTTCAACGCCTCGGAGGCGCCGAGGAACAGGTAGCCGCCCGGCTTGAGCGTGCCGTGGATGCGCAGCAGGATGTCTTTCTTCACTTCGGCGGAGAAGTAGATCAGTACGTTGCGGCAGAACACGATGTCGAACTTGCCCAGGCTGGCATAGCTGTCCAGCAGGTTGAACGAGCGGAACTCCACCCGGCTCTTGATCGGCGCCTTGACCACCCACTTGCCCGGCCCTTTCGGGTCGAAGTAGCGTTGCAGGCGGTCCGGCGACAAACCACGGCCGATGGCCAGGCTGTCGTACTCGCCAGTCTTGCAGTTATTGAGCATGGTCCCGGACAGGTCGGTGGCGACGATCTGCACGCCGCCTTTCAACTGGCCGAGGTTGGAGCGTTCGAACTCATCGATGGACATCGACAGCGAATAGGGTTCCTGCCCCGACGAACAGGCCGCCGACCAGATCCGCAGGCGCTGGCCCGGGCTGGCCTTGATGGCGGCTGGCAGTACTTTGTTCTTCAACACCTCGAACGGATAGGTGTCGCGAAACCACAGGGTTTCGTTGGTGGTCATGGCGTCCACCACCATCTCGCGCAAGCCGCTGCGCGGTTGGGTCTGGATACGCTGCACAAGCTCGCCCAATGACTTGAGGCCCTGTTGCTCCATCAATTTATTGAGACGGCTCGACACCAGGTATTGCTTGTTTTCACCAAGCAAGATGCCACAGGCTTTTTCCAGGAAGACCCGGAACTGTTCGAAATCCAAATTACCCGTAGACAAGATACCGCCTCTTTCATCGTGTTGACTTGCCGGGCGCACAACGCGCCCGACCTTTACTTATTCTGCTGCCTTGATCCGATCGACCACCCGGGATGCCAGGTCATCGGGACGGAATTTCGCCAGGAAATCGTCGGCGCCGACCTTCTTGACCATCGCCTGGTTGAAAACCCCGGACAACGAAGTATGCAAGATGATGTGCAGCTTTTGCATGCGCGGATCGCTGCGGATTTCCGAGGTCAGGGTGTACCCGTCCATCTCCGGCATTTCAATGTCGGAGATCATCATCAGGAACTCTTCCTCAGGCTTCTTGCCCTCGTCGACCAGCTTGCGCAGGTAATCCAGCGCCTGTCGCCCGTCGTTCAACGCCACCACCTCGACGCCAACCGTTTGCAGACAACGGGTCACCTGCTTGCGGGCCACCGAAGAGTCATCGACGGTCAACACCCGCAGCGAAATCGCCTTGTGCTGGGTTTCGGCATCCACCACCCCCACGGAGATCGCTTCCGGCGTGGGCGCTACTTCGGCGAGGATTTTTTCCACGTCGATGATTTCCACCAACTGGTTATCGACCCGGGTCACTGCCGTGAGGTAGTGATCGCGGCCGGTCCCCTTGGGCGGTGGATGGATCTCTTCCCAGTTCATGTTGACGATGCGCTCCACCGAGCGGACCAGGAACCCCTGGGTCTTGGTGTTGTACTCGGTGATGATCACAAACGGATTGCTCTGGTCCAGCAGCCGACCGGAACCGGTCGCCATCGCCAGGTCGAGAATCGGGATGGTCGCTCCCCGAATATTGGCCACACCGCACACGACGGGGCTGGACTTGGGCATCAGGGTCAGCTTGGGGCATTGCAGCACCTCGCGGACCTTGAATACGTTGATCCCATACATTTGTTGGCCGTCGAGACGGAACAACAACAGCTCCAGGCGATTCTGACCGACCAGCTGAGTGCGCTGGTTCACCGAATCCATTACTCCCGCCATGCCCTGACTCCTACCTAACGCTAATGTGTCCGACGCGCATTCATCACTAAACGGCACGGGGCTTGCTATTGAACCGGCATGAACGCACAAACGACATTTTCTCGACGCCTGACCTCTCACTGCCGCCACTGGCTCGGTGCACTGCTGGCTGTCTGCCTGTTCACTTCGGGCGGTCCTGCCCTTGCTGCTGTTCCGGTTACCTTGCCTGATCTCCTTATCGGCGTCACTCAGGGCTTTCTTGAATTCACCGTAGAAGACTATCTGGCTACCAGTCAAACCGAAGGTCGCTACGAAATCGAAGTCAACCAACTCGACCCGCGCCTGCGCATGCCAATGTGCGACAAGGAATTGACTGCTTCGCTGGAGAGTCCCGCTCGCCCTCTGGGCCGCGTCACGGTGAAGGTTCGTTGCGACAGCGCCGCGCCCTGGACGGTGTTCGTGCCCGCTCAAGTGCGCCTGTTCCGCGAGATTGTCACCACCACCCGTCCGCTCAAGCGGGCCGGAATTGTCGAGCCTCAGGACGTAATGTTGCGTGAACGGGACATCAGCCAGATCACCCAGGGCTTCCTGACCTCCGTCGATCAGGCCATCGGGCAGAAACTTGTCCGACCAATGGTCGCCGATCAGGTCGTGACGCTGGTGCACCTGGAGCAGGCCGAAGTGGTCCGCAAGGGCGACCAGGTGGTCATCACCGCCCGCAGCGGCTCCCTGGCCGTGCGGATGCCCGGCGAAGCCCTGTCCAACGGCGGCATGCGTGAACAGATACGGGTAAAAAACCTCAATTCCCAGCGCGTCATCAAGGCGCAAGTGATGGCTCCAGGCCAAGTGGAAGTGGCGATGTAATGACCCGGTAGAGGAGGTAGAAAGCTGGCGCTTGATCCCGGTGTTCCCTAGACTGTGCCTTACGCAAAGGCAAGCGCAGACGTGCGCACGTTCATTGAATAAATGAGCCTAAAGTTTTTTTGGGAATGGCCGAAAACATGGCAAGCGTCCAAATACCCAGAGGTTTTTTACCATGGTCATCGATTTCAATCGTTTAAACAGCTCTTCACCGCTGACAGGCACTACGCGTACCAGCGCTACCAAGGAAACCGCCGAAGCCGGCAAATCCGCGCCGCTGTCTACACCAGCCGACCAGGTCAGCAATGGGGAGTCGGTACACCTCAGCAATGAGGCTCAGCAGTTGCAGAAGGTCACTGACAAGCTGCGCGATCAACCTGTCGTCGACAACGCCCGCGTGGCCGAGTTGAAAGCAGCAATCGCCGATGGCAGCTACAAAGTCGACAGCAACCGCGTAGCCAGCAAACTGCTCAACTTCGAAGCCCAGCGCTAGGCCGCCGCCTGCGCCAGGCTTTTGGACGCTAAGACCCAAGGCCAGCCATGCACAACACTCATTTATTGCAATTGATCATCGACGACTTCGTTCCAGCGCAACAGCTACTGGAATTGTTGCAGGCCGAATCCGTGGCACTGCACGGTCGTGACATGCCTCTGCTGGAGAATATCCTGGCGCAGAAACAGGCATTGATCATCTTGCTTGACCAGCATGGCCGCAAACGCAGCGAGATCCTCGCCAGCCTCAACCTGCCCGCCAGCCATGACGGCCTCGAGCAACTGGCCAGCCAGTCGACGATCGGCGATCAGCTGCGCTCCCAGAGCAAAGTACTCAACGACCTGCTCGCCCAATGCCAGGCAACCAATGCTCGCAACGGCCAGTCGATCCTGATGCAGCAGGCCGCCACCGCCAACCAGTTGCGCATTCTCAACGGTGGCGAGATCCCGACGCTGTATGACGCTAGCGGTTCAACGGCCAGAATGGTCAAGCACCGCCCGCTCAGCCAGGCATGAAACGAACAATGCCTTCGCTCTATCAACGCGCGATACATGCTGGCAAAATGCCGGCCATTCGTAGTCGTATTTTGCCTGGAGATTGACTCACCGTGTTCAATGCATCAAACGCGGATGATGCTCCGCAGCCCCCCAAGGTCCTCACCACGCCCCTGGAAATCTCCGGCAACCTGCGGATGCTGCAAGAGAGCCACGACCCACTGATCATCACCTTCCACGAACGTAGCCAGCGCTTCCAGAGCTATCTGGTCAACGTCGATCGCGAGACCAACTCCATCGCCCTGGATGAAATGATCCCCCGGGACGGCGAGCGTTTCCTGCTGGCCGGCGAGCCGTTTCGCGTCGAAGGTTTCCATGACGGCGTACGCATCGCCTGGGATGGCAAGGGCCCACTGACCATCGATGAATCCAGCGACGGTCGCTGCTATCGCGGCGCCCTACCCGACGAAGTGGTCTACCACCAACGTCGCAACGCCTTCCGCGCCGCCCTGAAACTGGCACAACTGGTAAGCGTTGAACTGGGCGGCGACAAGCTCAAGTCCCCCGTAGATGGCAAGTTGCTGGACATCTCCGCCACCGGTTGCAAATTGCGCTTTGACGGCGACATCACGGAGCGCCTGCAATTGGGCCAGGTGTATGAGCGTTTCATCGCGGCCCTGCCTTTTGGCAACATGACCGCGCCAGTCGAGCTGCGTTACCTGCATTTCGAAGAAAGGATCAACACCACGTTCGCCGGTGTACGCTTCCATAACATCAGTGGCCTGGTGCAACGGCAGGTCGAGCGGTTCGTCTACCAGCTCCAACGAGAAGCCCGGCGCTTCGATAAAGACGACCTCTGATTTTTCGAGGCATGAAAAACGGGCAGTCCCTTGCGGCGACTGCCCGTTTTTTTATGCCTGCTTCAAGGCCTGGCCTGGGTAAAACTCGGCGTCTCGGGCGCCTCGGTTTCAGTTTCAGCCTCGGCCGCAGCCTCAGTGGCCGGCTCGGGCTCCACGTCCGGATTGGCCGGCGCCTGCATCTGCTCCTGCACCACCTGCTCATCCACCCGCGGATCAAGACACGCCACCAAAGGCGAACTCGACATGCTGTCCGGCATCGCCACGTGATGCAACGGTGCGTCATCGACCTGATGCAGGTTGGTCACCGCTTTCGGTCGGATCCGCCACACCAGTACCAAGGCGAAGAAAGCGAAAAAGCCGTAGAGCATCTGGCTACCGAACATTTTCATCAGCACGCCGGCCACCAGCGGCCCGATGCTGGCTCCCACGCCATAGGTCACCAGCAGCATCGCGGTCAGGGACACCCTTCGATCAGCTTCGACGTGGTCGTTGGAGAACGCTACCGCCAGCGGATACAGGCAGAACTGCACCAGCGAACAGAAGAACCCCGCGACGAACAGCACCTCCAGCGGCACCGTCGGAAGAATCGCCAATGGCAGCGCACAGATCGTCAGGACCAGCGCAAAGCAGCGGATCAGCAGCGCCCGGTCATATCGATCGGACAGCCAGCCCAGGGGCCACTGCACCAGCAGTCCGGCGAAGATGCAGCTACCCATGAACAGACCGACCTGCTCGGTCGACAGACCCTGCTGAGAGGCATACAGCGGCGCCAGACCATAGAACGAGCCGACGATCAATCCGGAGCCCAGCACCGTACTCAATGACTGCGGCACACGCTTGATGAAGAAGCGCGGCTCCATGGGCGCCGGATGCAGCGCCGCCGGGTGAATTCGCCGGGTCAGTGTCACCGGCACCAGGCACAAGGCGAAGCACAACGCCACCAGCATCAACAGCTCAGGCCCCAGGGCCGGGTGCATGACCAGGATCAACTGCCCCAGCACCAACCCCAGGTACGAGGCGATCATATAGCCGCTGAACACCACCCCACGCTGCTTGGCATCGGCTTGCTCGTTGAGCCAGCTCTCGATGACCATGTACTGGCACATCATCCCGAGGCCGACAATCATCCGCAGCACGACCCAGGCCGGCAGCCAGTCCACCAAGCCATGGCCCAGCACGGCCGCCCCGACAATCCCGGCGCAGGCCGAATAGGCGCGGATGTGCCCGACGCGGGCGATCAGCCGATGACCGATCTTGCCCCCCAGCACCAGGCCGAAATAGTTGGCGGCCATCAGCGCACCGACCCAGAGACTGTCCACATGGTCGGCGGCCAGGCGCAAGGCCAGGTAAGTACTCAAGAGGCCCGAGCCGATCAACATCATCAGCGAAGCGAAATAAAGCGCTCGAAAAGGTTTCCAGATTTGGCGCATCGGCGTTCCGAGCGGCTCCTTGAGGTGAGTAAGGGCTACCTGTTGAAGATAGCCCGAATGCGACGGTTCGTTATGCCTGGGCCGCGAGGACACGTCGCTCCCAAGGCGTGATTTCATCGAAGAAGCTGGTCAGCTCCAGGGTCTTGGAGGCGATGTAGCCTTCGATGAACTCCGTACCAAACAGTTCCTTCGCCAGATGACTACGCTTCAGACGCTCCAAGGCGGCATGCAAGGTACATGGCAACGACAGTTTATCCGGCACTTCGAATTCACCCTGGATCGCCGCGCTCGGCTCCAGCCGATGTTCAATCCCATACAGCCCGGCGGCCAGGCTGGCGGCAATCGCCAGGTAGGGGTTGGCATCGGCCCCGGGCAAGCGGTTCTCGACCCGTCGGGCCACTGGCGAACTGGCGGGAATCCGCAGCCCGGCCGAACGGTTGTCATGGGACCAACAGGCATTGTTCGGTGAGGCGAACGGATGGCACAGCCGCTGGTAGGAATTCACGTTCGGCGCGAACAACGCGGTGAAGTCCGCCAGGCACGCCTGTTGCCCACCGATGAAATGCCGGAACGCGGCCGTCGGTTCGCCCGCTTCGTCGCTGAAAACGTTACGACCGCTGCCCTCCTCGACGACGCTCTGGTGGATGTGCATCGAACTGCCCGGCGTGTGGGCCAGGGGCTTGGCCATGCAGACCACCGTCAGGCCGTGCTTGAGGGCCACTTCCTTGAGCAAGTGCTTGAACAGGAAAGTCTGGTCGGCCAGCAGCAGCGGGTCGCCGTGCAGCAGATTGATCTCGAACTGGCTCACGCCCATTTCATGCATGAAGGTGTCGCGAGGCAGGCCCAGCGCCGCCATGCAGGCATAGACTTCACTGAAGAACGGGCGCAGGCCATTGTTGGAGCTGACGCTGAACGCCGAATGGCCGTCTTCGCGACGCCCATCCAGGCCCATCGGCGGCTGGAACGGCTGGGTCGGGTCCGGATTGGGGGCGAACACGAAAAATTCCAGTTCGGTCGCCACCACCGGCGCCAGGCCAAGGGCGGCATAGCGCGCGACAACGGCCTTGAGCTGGCCCCGCGTCGAGAGCCGGGAGCTTTCACCGGTCAACTCGTCGGCATCGCAGATCGCCAGGGCACGGGGCTGCTGGCTCCAAGGCAGGCGATGAATCTGTTTCGGATCGGCCACCAGCGCCAGGTCGCCGTCGTCGCTGCCGTAGAAACGCGACGGCGGATAACCGCCCATGATGCATTGCAGCAGCACGCCCCGCGCCAACTGCAACCGCCGGCCTTCGAGGAAACCCTCAGCGGTCATTACCTTGCCCCGCGGCACGCCATTCAAATCCGGCGTGACACATTCAATCTCATCAATGCCCGTCAGTCGCTGCGCGAGTGAACGCTGGCCATCGGTCGTCATGACGCAATCCTTGTTATGTGCGAGCCGCGAACGGCAACCCGTACAAAATAGGCTTCGGCTGTTCGGAATATCAAGCACCCACAGACAATAAACACCGAGCGCGGGAATGTGAGATTCCGTGTGGGGATTTGTGGGGGCTGCGTATTTATGAGCGCACGCTCAAGGCAAGTAAAGCCGGAACACCCCACCACCCAACACACCGCCATTGGCAATCTCGGTACGCCCGCTCACGCCGCCGCGCTGGTGCAGCCGGGCGATCCGCGCGGCGAAGTACAGACCCAGCCCGGTGCTGCCGCTGCTGTGGTTGATGCCCTGCACGTACTCGGCCTGACGCTCGATCATCTCAGGCGGGTAACCTTCGCCGTCGTCATTGAGGGTCAGCACCAGCTGCCCGGCCTCGTCGCTCACACTGATCAGCAGCGCCTGGCGCGCATGGCGAATGGCATTATTGATGCAATTGTCGAGCACCGAAGCAATCAGTTCACGGTCGAAAAAACCCAAGGGGCTGAGCGGATCGACTTCATAGGTGACCATGATCCCGCGACTGCGGAACACGTCCTGATGGCCGGCCAGTTGCGCCTCGATGAAGTCGTCCAGCTCATGGTAGGCCGGGTGTAGCGGCAACTGGTTGACACCGAGCTTATACAGCCCCAGCAGTTGCACCAGCAAACCATTGAGATGGGCGAATTCGAACTCGATGACGCCTTGCTCCGAGGTCTGGCGCTCGGCGTCGGGCAAGCGCTCGAGCCATTGCGTATGCGTCTGCATGAGCAAGGTCAGGGAGTTCTTCATGTCGTGCACGGTCGATGCGATCACCGTGGAAAAATCGAGGACCTGTTCGCTGTCATTCATCGCCAAATGCCTTGCTTCGCAGTTTTTGATAACGCGCAAAACGCGCATCGGTGTCGGGCATCATGCCCACCAGTTTCAGGCAGGCGCGACACTCCTGCAGCAGTTCCGACTCCACGCTGGTGTCGGTGCCATGCAGCAGCGATTGCGCCATGTTCAGGGCAATACTGATGTTCTTCGGTTGCATCTTCAGGGCGCGGCGGAACAGCTCCCGCGCCTCCGGCAACGCGCCGGTCTTGTAGACCCGCACGCCTTCGCGGTTCAGCTCGGCGGCGGCATTGCCTTGATTGAGGATGTTCGGGTCGTCGGTCAGCTTGGCGATGCCTTGCATCACCGTCGGGTCATCACCGTAGATTTCCGCGCAGTTCTTGAGCATCGACTCGCCGGCGCTGGCCTGGCCAAGCATTTGTAACTGCTTGGCCACCAGCAACGCGGCCTCGGCGCTCATGAATTGCTCCATGCCATCGAGGCGCTGCAAAGCCTGTTCGGTGAGCTTCTCGGCGGTTTCGGCATCGTTGAGCAACAGGCTGGTGGCCTTCATCAGCCGCGCCCGGACCTGCAACCCCGGGTCGTTGAGGTTCTCCTTCGCCACGGCACTGAGCGTGGTGTTGATCTCCAGCCGGGTGCGGGTATCGAGGCCTTTTTCGCTGCCCTTGCTGATCAGCGCATGGGCCAGGCCGAGGTTGCTTTCCGGATCCTTGAAACGTGACTGCGCGCCCTGCCCGACCGCCTGGCGATAAGCCCGGGAAGCCGTGTCATAGTCTTCGTTGGTCATCGCCAACTTGCCCAGCAACGACTGACGGCGCACCGCCAGCGGCGACAGGCGCACCGCCTCTTCCAGCACATGCTGCGCCTGCTTGGTGTCACCTTCGGCCATCAACACTTCGGCCATGCCATCGTACAACGCCGGCATCATTGGAAAGACTTTCAGGGCCTTTTCATAAACGGCCTTGGCCTGCCCCACCTGGCCGCGCTTGAACATCAACTTGCCCAGCCCCGCGTAGGCCCACGGCAACGGGCGATCCGCGAGGATGGAGTTGTACAGACGCTCCAAGGCCTCGTTCTGATTCAGGTCGCGCAACGCATCGGCCCGATAACGCAGGCACAACGGCCCGTAGCGCGGGTCCTGCTTGCACAAGGCGATGCAGGCATTGAGCACGTCCATCGGCTTGCCACGATCGAGGGCTTGCAGGATCGGCTTGAGCAGGGTCTTGCGCTGCTCGAGCCGCTCCAGCCGCTGGGCCAGGCCAGAGCGGTTGAACGGTTTGGTCAGGTACGCATCGGGCTCATGCTCCAGGGCACTGAGCACCATCGCCTGGCTGGTCTCGGCGGTCACCATGAGAAACACACTTTCATGGCTGATCAGCTTTTCGACCATCAGGTCTTCCAGCACTTGCTGGCCATTCTTGCGCCCATCGCCCAGGTGATAGTCCTGCAAGATGAAGTCATAGCGTTTCTGCGAGCACATGCGCAGCGCCACTTCACCGGTGTCGGCGGTGTCCACGTCCTTGACGCCCAGCTCACGCAGCATGGACCGGATCGAACTGCGGAAATCCGAGAAATCATCGACGATCAGAAAACTTTTTTGGTGGTACGCCAGCATCGAGGATGTCCAGGCAAGTAAAAAAATAACCCAATGGCATAACAACGAAACGCCGTGTCACAAGCCCGAGGCGCGCAGATGATAGCCACCAGCCAGCAACGTTCAAGGGATTTCAGCAATCGCTTGGCCTGGCTGTGTCGTGACGCACATTGCGAGCCAAAACGCAGGAGACAACCGGGCTCATCGGGTTATCGGCAGCAGATGGCGTTCCGTTAAGGGGAAGCTGTAGGGAAAACCGAGTGCAGAAAATCAGACCGTGGCGAGAAAGCTTGCTCCCGCTGGGCCGCGCAGCGGACCCGTTTTTTGATGGCTGCTGCGCAACCGAGCGGGAGCAAGCTCCCTCGCCACAAAGAATGCATTAAGAAGTGGGGACCAGGAAAAAAAACGAGAGCCGGGCAAAAAAATCGCTAAATCTTTGATTAATATGGTGTCCCAGGGCAGGTTCGAACTGCCAACCTTCCCCTTAGGAGGGGGATGCTCTATCCAATTGAGCTACTGAGACACGAGTCGACCACAAGAGATGCGGTGCGCAGGACGGCGTGCATGTTAACGACCTGCCCTACGTTTGTCATGTCGCCCATGGCTTTTTAAGTGTAGGCAAATAGTACTCCCCTGTAAGGCTGGCAGATTCTGGACGCCGAGCGCGGGCCGCCATTCATCTGTCCTGGCTCGCTCATCCTAGTAAATCGGCCATTTGCCACTATCCTGTACAAGACAGGGATGGCACAGGTTTTTGTCCATTTCCGTTATCCGCCAGACGGTATGGCACATAGACACAATTCGACGGTCACAAATGCGAACCTGTTGTTTTTTACCAACCAGTCCGCATTTTTTGATGAAGGATACTGGCAGAACGCCTTTACCCCGATCAGAATTTGTCACAGAATTGGCGCCAATGATCTGGCAATTTTGAGGCATGATGCGGGCCTCTTAACAATTCAGGTTGAACATTTGGCAATGGAGCTTGTCCTATCGACATCCTGCGGCCAATCCCGAGAACCGCTCCCCTGAACTAACCGGTTAAATATATGCGCCCATTGAAACAGGCAATTTATTCCAGCCGTACGGCTGACAAGTTCGTCGTACGTCTGCCAGACGGAATGCGGGAACGCATTGCCGAAGTGGCTCGCAATCATCACCGCAGCATGAACTCTGAAATCATCGCTCGTCTTGAGCAAAGCCTTATTCAGGAAGGCGCGTTGGGTGAAGAGTTGAGCATGCGCCTGGACAGTCCAGAGCTGTCATTGCATGAGCGCGAACTGCTTCAACGCTTCCGACAACTCTCCCATCGCCAGCAGAACGCCCTCGTTTCGCTGATTGCCCATGACGCAGAAATGGCCGCAGACGCGACCTGATAGCCCAAAAATACTCAAGCCAGCCTCGTGCTGGCTTTTTTTTGCCTGGCGTTTGGCCTCAGCCTGCTTTTCAAGCACTCATAGAGCCATCGAACCAACACCACTGCTGATCCATGGCCGTAATGCTAAATTGATCCTCTAAAAAGTACGGGCATGGAGGCCTGCATGACAGGTCACACATTCAAGATCCAAAGAATTCCAGGGCTGGGCGTGGAAATCGTCGAGGCCGATTCAGATCGAACGTTCGCCCGGCACATGCACGAACATTTTGGCATTGGCTTGCTTGTGCGCGGGGCGCAACGTTCAGCCAGCGGCCGAGGCCAGGTAGAAGCGACGGCTGGCGACCTTATATCGGTCAATCCCGCCGAAGTGCATGACGGCGCGCCCATCGGAAACGGAACGCGTCGTTGGCAGATGCTGTATTTCGACCCGCTGCTGATTGCGCAGGCATTCAAGGATATGGAGAACGATGGAGGCATCTGTGCCCAGGAATTCGCTTATCCGGTGCTGCAAAGCCCCCGTGCGGCAGAATTGTTCCGCACTTTGTATCAAGCCCTCGCTCAAGCCGAGGAATTTGGCGCTCACCTGAAGATCGAAGAAACGCTCGTGCTTTTGCTCGAACATTTGCTGGATCGCTCCATGCCGATATCGTGTTTGCCGAAGGTCGCGGCAAACCGTGCAAAAGCCTTGATCGACGACGATCCGCAGTCGTCCATGTCGCTCGCCCTGCTCGCCAGGGAGGCCGATCTAAGCCGCTTTCAATTGGTACGCGCTTTCACCCGCCTGACCGGTTTGACACCCCACGCCTATCTGCTGCAACGACGCATCCACCGAGCACGACAACTGATCGCTGCAGGCATGCCGCTGGCCGATGCGTCCCTGGCCAGCGGTTTCGCCGATCAGAGCCATATGACTCGATGCTTCGTGCGCAGCTTTGGATTCTCACCGGGCATGTACGCCCGGCAAGGACACCCGTAGCAACCTGCAATTTCGTTCAAGACGCCCCTCCTCACAGCAGGCAGGCTGGAGACTTCACAACTGCCAAGGTCGGCGTCGCATGAACCTCGAATTTTTTATCACTTCCCTGATCGTGGCGGCCTCGCCTGGCACTGGCGTGGTCTATACAGTGGCAGCCGGCCTGGCCCGGGGCTGGCACGCAAGCGTGGTAGCGGCATTGAGTTGTACCCTGGGGATCGTGCCGCACATGCTGGCAGCCATCACGGGCCTTGCTGCACTGCTGCACACAAGCCCACTGGCCTTCGAGATCATCAAGTACCTTGGCGTCGCTTACCTGCTGTGGATGGCATGGAGCACGCTCCAGAGCCATGGGGCATTGCATATTGATCAGCACAAGACCCCACGCTCGAACGGCGCGGTGATTTTTTCGGGCATCTTGGTCAATCTGCTGAATCCAAAACTGTCGATTTTTTTCCTGGCCTTTCTACCGCAATTTCTCGCGCCAGGAGAAACGGATGCCATGTGGCGCATGTTGCAACTGAGCTTCATCTTCATGGCGATCACCTTTGTCGTCTTCGTCATCTATGGCGTGCTCTGCGCATCGATGCGCCGCCATGTTCTGGAGCGTCCATCCGTGTTGCAGTGGATACGTCGGCTATTCTCGGTAGCCTTTGTGCTACTGGCTGCACGACTGGCGTTGATGCAGTGATGCGCAGGGGATTTTGCGTGATGAAAAAACCGCCAAACAGACTCGCGAAGGCGATGTGTCAATGTGCTCGCGATAGCGGTGCTGCAGTTGCATAGGGGCTGGACCTGCCTGCTGCTCGTGTCTTTGGTTCTTGACGCCCCGCAAACCAAAAGAAACGCAAAAAAAACGGCGCCTCCCATTTCTGAAGGAAGCGCCGTTTTTTCTATGTGGACAGTATTACGCCAAACAGGCGGGTTTTTCGATGAGCGACTCAGAGCAGGAAAATCGTCGCCAACCCCAGGAAAATGAAGAACCCGCCGCTGTCGGTCACCGCGGTAATCATGACACTGGCACCCATGGCAGGATCGCGCCCCATGCGAGCCAGGGTCATGGGGATCAAGACCCCCATCAATGCCGCCAGCAGCAGGTTGAGCGTCATTGCGGCCGTCATGACCACCCCCAGCGACCAACTGCCATAAAGCAGGTAAGCCACCACACCAATCACCCCCCCCCAAATCACGCCGTTGATCAAGGAAACCGCGAGTTCCTTGCGCATCAATCGCGAGGTATTGCCGGTGCTGACCTGGTCCAGTGCCATGGCACGGACGATCATGGTGATGGTCTGGTTACCGGAGTTGCCACCGATACCGGCGACGATGGGCATCAGCGCCGCGAGCGCCACCAGCTTCTCGATGGAGCCTTCGAACAGGCCGATGACCCGGGAAGCGACAAACGCCGTGATCAGGTTGATCGCCAGCCAGGCCCAGCGGTTACGCAGGGACTTCCAGACCGAGGCGAAGATGTCTTCTTCTTCGCGCAGACCGGCCATGTTGAGGACTTCGCTTTCGCTTTCCTCACGAATCAAGTCGACCATTTCATCGATGGTCAGACGGCCGATCAGCTTGCCGTTCTTGTCGACCACCGGTGCAGAAATCAAGTCATAACGTTCGAACGCCTGGGCCGCATCATAGGCGTCTTCGTCCGGGTGGAAACTCACCGGATCGCTGGCCATGACCTCGGCCACCTGCTTTTCCGGGTCATTGACGAGCAAACGCTTGATGGGCAGCACGCCCTTGAGCACGCCGTCGTAGTCGACCACAAACAGTTTGTCAGTATGCCCCGGCAGTTCCTTGAGACGACGCAGGTAGCGCAAGACCACTTCAAGGCTGACATCCTCGCGGATCGTCACCATCTCGAAGTCCATCAGCGCACCGACCTGCTCCTCGTCATAGGACAACGCCGAGCGCACACGCTCGCGCTGCTGGCCGTCGAGGGCTTCCATCAGTTCGTGGACAACGTCCCGCGGCAGTTCGGGCGCAAGGTCGGCGAGTTCGTCGGCGTCCATTTCCTTGGCCGCCGCCAGCAACTCATGATCATCCATGTCGGCGATCAGGGTTTCCCGAACCGAGTCCGACACTTCGAGCAGGATGTCACCGTCGCGATCAGCCTTGACCAACTGCCAGACCGTCAGACGCTCTTCCAGTGGCAAGGCTTCAAGAATGTAGGCAACGTCGGCGGAGTGCAGGTCATCGAGCTTGCGTTGCAGCTCGACGAGATTCTGCCGGTGGACCAAGTTCTCGACCCGGTCATGATGCGGGCCTTCCTGGCGATGCGTCAGGTCTTCGACGACCCGCTGGCGCTGCAGCAGCTCAACGACTTGAGCGAGACGATCCTGAAGGCTTTCCTGCGTTTTTTTTACTTCTACTTGGGTCATAGGCGAACTCCACTCCCAGCAGTGGAGCACGCCGGAAGCATCAATCAGTTAATTCATGATTGGCAAAACTTAATATTGAGTAACTACTGGGTAAGTCCATGGATATATTCCAAAGCCCCGGCGGGGCTGACGGGCGCAATCATACACCGCTTGACGCTTTAAAACGCTAAAAAATCATGGCAAGAACAAGCGCTTGCGAGACAAACCTGAACACAGGCTGAACCTGTTCCTCTGCGACGACTTATCCGGAAAAGAAAACACACGCCGCGGCAGAAATGCGGCGACTACTCTTCTCTTCTGCACCGTCAAGGAGGACGACCGGATGCACCTCAACCACTGCCTGTTCCTGCTCGCCTGCTTGCCTTTATGGGCTGCCGGGCAGACCGTGCATCGCTGCGAAAACATCGCAGGGCACGTGACATTCACCACCCTGAGCTGCGGCCCGGAAGAAGCTCTGTCACTACAACAGATCCATCCGTACCGCCCAGGTTCGATCGAACCGACAATCAAACCGACGACCGAGGCGATGCTGCCTGAAGCGGAGCGCGGACAAACATCCAGCAACAAAACCACGCGCAAGGAACCGACCGTGATTGGCCAGTTCCAGGACCGCTGCGGGAACCTCATCGACGCCAGGCGACGCCGCGACGCCATCCTGGGCCGACGCATCATCGCCGGCATGAGCCAGCAGGACGTCGAGAGCGCCCTGGGCAAGCCAGACTCGATCAAAGTTCGGAATTCGAGCACGCGCTATACCTACAAGGCGAAGAAAGGCCGCAGCGCAGAGGTCGTGTTCGATGAGAGGGGATGCGTGAAAGGCAAATCGTAGACAGCAAAAAGCCCGCGTTTAACGCGGGCTTTTTGGTGTTTGGTGCACTCGACAGGATTCGAACCTGTGACCGCTCGGTTCGTAGCCGAGTACTCTATCCAGCTGAGCTACGAGTGCAAGTTGTGGTTTTATACCAGATCACAACTGGTTGAAGCCAAGTTATTTGCATTGCTGCAAACAACTCTTAAATGGTGCACTCGACAGGATTCGAACCTGTGACCGCTCGGTTCGTAGCCGAGTACTCTATCCAGCTGAGCTACGAGTGCATTTGTTGCCGCGCATTATAGGTCGTCAATTCCTTTTGTAAAGCGCTTTTTTCAGTAATTTCAATCACTTACTGAGCAAGCCAGGTTTTGACGCACTAAACGAATAATGGCGGAGAACGGGGGATTCGAACCCCCGACACCCTTTTGAGGTGTACTCCCTTAGCAGGGGAGCGCCTTCGGCCACTCGGCCAGCTCTCCGCAACACGGGGCGTATATTAACCACCTTCATCCCCGTTTGCAAACATAAAAATCGATAAAAATTAATGGCTTGGTTCGTCGTCCTTCTCTTTCTTGATACGCAGGTAAATTTCCTCGCGGTGTACAGCAACCTCTTTCGGGGCATTGACGCCGATACGCACTTGGTTTCCTTTGACGCCGAGCACGGTCACGGTGATTTCGCCATCGCCAATAATCAGGCTTTCTGCACACCGACGGGTCAGAATCAGCATACCTTTCTCCTCACGCAATTCACTTAAGGGACAACAGTCTGCAAAAAAAAGGCATTGGACCTACAACCGAAACGGTCGAAGCCTACAAGCCTAGTATTGACCAGCGCGGGCAAAAGAACAGTTTTGGGACGCGCCATTCAGAAAAACAGAGGGCGCGGTCCAGCCGCGCCCTCCAGACAACGCTTTTTACTCGCCCGGCTGGGCAGCAGCGTCGAGTTCGAAAGCCGTGTGCAGGGCGCGCACGGCCAGTTCCAGGTACTTCTCTTCGATCACCACGGAAACCTTGATTTCCGAGGTAGAGATCATCTGGATGTTGATGCTTTCCTTGGCCAGGGATTCGAACATGCGGCTGGCCACGCCTGCGTGGGAACGCATGCCGACACCGACGATCGAGACCTTGGCGATCTTGGTATCACCCACCACTTCCCGGGCACCGATCTCGCCAGCGGTCTTTTTCAGGATCGCTTCGGCAGACTGGTAGTCGTTGCGGTGCACGGTGAAGGTGAAGTCAGTGGTGTTATCGTGCGAGACGTTCTGCACGATCATGTCGACTTCGATGTTCGCGGCACTGATCGGGCCGAGAATCTTGAACGCCACGCCGGGGGTGTCTGGCACGCCACGGATGGTCAGCTTGGCTTCATCGCGGTTGAAAGCGATGCCGGAAATGATCGGCTGTTCCATGGATTCCTCTTCATCAATAGTAATGAGGGTGCCCGGACCCTCTTTGAAGCTGTGCAGAACGCGCAGCGGAACGTTGTACTTGCCGGCGAATTCGACCGCCCGGATCTGCAACACCTTCGAACCGAGACTGGCCATTTCCAGCATTTCTTCGAACGTGATCTTGTCCAGCCGCTGGGCCACAGGCACCACCCGTGGGTCAGTGGTGTAGACACCGTCCACATCGGTGTAGATCTGGCATTCGTCAGCCTTGAGGGCCGCCGCCAGGGCAACCCCGGTGGTGTCGGAACCGCCACGGCCGAGGGTGGTGATATTGCCCTGCTCGTCCACGCCCTGGAAACCAGCGACGACCACGACACGGCCAGCCTTCAGGTCGCCGCGAATCTTCTGGTCGTCGATCTGCAGGATACGCGCTTTGTTGTGCGCGCTGTCCGTCAGGATACGCACCTGGTTGCCGGTGTAGGACACCGCTGGCACGCCACGCTTGATCAGCGCCATGGCCAGCAAGGCGATGGTCACCTGCTCGCCAGTGGAAACGATCACGTCCAGCTCACGGGGAACCGGTTGCTGGTCGCCGCTGATTTGCTTGGCCAGATCGATCAGACGGTTGGTCTCGCCGCTCATTGCCGACAGCACAACCACCAGGTCATCGCCCGCTTCACGGAATTTCTTAACCTTGTCGGCGACTTGTTCGATTCTCTCGACAGTGCCGACCGAGGTGCCTCCAAATTTCTGTACGATCAAAGCCATTTCAAAGCCGCCTCTGCCCATGAAGGGCGCCCAATAAATCACTCAAACAGCGGCCGGGCTCGTCACTAGACCACGAGCCCGCGACGCTGCCTTAAATACCCTGCTCTACGAATGCAACGGTCTGGGCCAGTGCCGCGTCCAGGGCGCCGACGTCGGTACCACCGCCTTGCGCCATGTCCGGACGACCACCGCCCTTGCCGCCCACTGCCGCAGCGGCTTGCTTCATCAAATCACCGGCTTTGAGTTGGCCAGTCAGGTCTTTGGTCACGCCTGCGACGAGAACGACCTTTTCCTCATGGACACTGCCGAGCAGGATCACTGCGCGGCCGAGTTTGTTTTTCAGTTGATCGACCAGCGCCAGCAGTGCCTTGCCATCCTGGCCGTCCAGACGCACGGCCAGCACCTTCACGCCCTTGACGTCCACGGCCTGGGCCGACAGATCGTCGCCCGCGGCGCTGGCGGCCTTGGCCTGCAACTGCTCGAGTTGCTTTTCCAGCAGGCGGTTGCGCTCCAGCACAGCCGACAGCTTGTCGATCAGGTTGTCGCGGCTGCCCTTGATCAGGGTTGCCGCTTCCTTGAGTTGTTCTTCAGCCGCGTTGAGGTACGCCAGGGCTGCGGCGCCGGTGACCGCTTCGATCCGGCGCACACCGGATGCCACGCCACCTTCGCTGATGATTTTCATCAGGCCGATGTCGCCGGTGCGGTTGGCGTGGATACCGCCGCACAGTTCAACGGAGAAATCGCCCATGCTCAGTACGCGCACGCTGTCGCCGTACTTCTCGCCGAACAACGCCATCGCGCCCTTGCGCTTGGCGGTCTCGATGTCGGTTTCTTCGGTTTCCACCGGGGAGTTCTTGCGAATCTCGGCGTTGACGATTTCTTCCAGCGCCTTGAGCTGCTCAGGCTTGATGGCCTCGAAATGGCTGAAGTCAAAGCGCAGGCGCTGACTGTCCACCAACGAACCCTTCTGCTGGACATGCTCGCCCAGCACCTGGCGCAACGCCGCGTGCAGCAAGTGCGTAGCGGAGTGATTCAGCGACGTGGCATGCCGAACGTCGGCGTCGACATGGGCGGCCACCGGGGCGGCGATCATCAGGCTGCCCGACGCCAGCACGCCGTGGTGCAGGAAGGCGCCGCCGGTCTTGGTGGTGTCACGCACGTCGAAACGCGAGCTGCCGGCCTGCAGGTAACCGCTGTCGCCGATCTGGCCGCCGGATTCGGCGTAGAACGGAGTCTTGTCCAGCACGATCACGCCTTCCTGGCCTTCGCTCAGGATGTCGACCGATTGCCCATCCTTATAGATGGCGACGATCTTGGCCGAGCCGGTGGTGCCCGCATAACCGGTGAACTCGGTGGCCACGTCCACCTTGACCAGGCTGTTGTAGTCCATGCCAAAGGAGCTGGCGGAACGCGCGCGCACCCGCTGGGCTTCCATCTCGCGCTCGAACCCTTCCTCGTCGAGGGTCAGGTTGCGTTCACGGGCGATGTCGCCGGTCAGGTCCATTGGGAAGCCGTAGGTGTCGTACAGCTTGAACACCACGTCGCCCGGGACCACGTTGCCCTTGAGTTCGGCCAGGTCCTGCTCGAGGATCTTCAGGCCTTGCTCCAGGGTCTTGGCGAATTGCTCTTCTTCAGCCTTGAGCACGCGCTCGATATGCGCTTGCTGGGACTTGAGTTCCGGGAAAGCGTCGCCCATCTCCGCCGCCAATGCCGCAACGATCTGATAGAAAAAGCTGCCCTTGGCGCCCAGCTTGTTGCCGTGACGGCAGGCGCGGCGGATGATCCGGCGCAGCACATAGCCACGGCCTTCGTTGGAGGGCAGCACACCGTCGGCAATCAGGAAGCCGCAGGAACGGATATGGTCGGCCACCACTTTGAGCGAAGCCTGGTTATCGTTGGTGCAACCGATGGCCTTGGCCGAAGCGCTCAACAGGCTCTGGAACAAGTCGATTTCGTAGTTGGAATGAACGTGCTGCAGCACCGCACTGATCCGCTCCAGGCCCATGCCGGTGTCGACCGACGGCGCTGGCAGGGGATGCAACACGCCATCGGCGGTGCGGTTGAACTGCATGAACACGTTGTTCCAGATCTCGATGTAACGGTCGCCGTCTTCTTCCGGCGAGCCGGGTGGGCCGCCCCAGATGTCGGCGCCGTGATCGTAGAAGATCTCGGTGCATGGGCCGCACGGGCCGGTGTCGCCCATGGTCCAGAAGTTATCGGAGGCGTAAGGCGCGCCTTTGTTGTCGCCGATACGCACCATGCGCTCGGCCGGGACACCGACCTGTTTGGTCCAGATGTCATAGGCTTCGTCATCGCTGGCGTAGACCGTGACCCAGAGCTTCTCCTTGGGCAGGTTCAACCACTTGTCGGACGTCAGGAAGGTCCAGGCGAAGGTGATGGCGTCGCGCTTGAAGTAGTCACCGAAGCTGAAGTTACCCAGCATTTCGAAGAAAGTGTGGTGACGAGCGGTATAACCGACATTTTCCAGGTCGTTGTGCTTACCACCGGCGCGCACGCACTTCTGGCTGCTGACCGCACGGGTGTAGGCACGTTTTTCCTGGCCCAGGAAGCAGTCCTTGAACTGGTTCATCCCCGCGTTGGTGAACAGCAGGGTCGGGTCGTTGCCCGGAATCAAAGAGCTGGAGGCTACTCGGGTGTGGCCTTGCTCTTCGAAGAAGCGAAGGAAGGCTTCACGGATTTCTGCGCTTTTCATTAGGTTCTTCCACGGAGGCTGCGGCCAAAGGCCTGTGCAAAACGTCAACAGACGAAGCAACGGCAAAGGGCCGCATTATATCGGCCCTGCGCGTGGGGTACAGCGTGTTTATGCGATAGAAACTGTCAATTGGCCCGGTTGACGGGTCAGTGGCGGGAAAATTCGACGAAAGTGGCGACCACCTGGTCGATTTGCGCCGCGCTCACGTCCATGTGCGTCACCATTCGCAGGCGTGGCGCAGCGCTGAGCTTGACGCCCCGTTCATCGGCAAATGCCTTGATCGCCTCGGCCCGCTCGCCCATTTGCACGTAGACCATGTTGGTCTGCACCGGCTCGACCTCGTAACCCGCCGCTCGCAAGCCCTCGGCGAGCCGCTGGGCATTGGCGTGGTCATCGGCCAGGCGCTGGACCTGATGTTCCAGGGCGTACAGCCCCGCCGCCGCGAGAATCCCGGCCTGGCGCATGCCGCCGCCGACCATCTTGCGCAGCCGACGGGCCTTGCCGATCAGCTCGACTCTGCCGCACAGGACCGAGCCCACCGGCGCGCCGAGGCCCTTGGACAAGCACACCGACACCGAATCGAAATGCTGCGTGATCTGCCGGGCGTCGACACTCAGCTTGACCGCGGCGTTGTACAGCCGCGCCCCGTCCAAATGCAGGGCCAGGCCATGTTCCTGGGTGAAACGCCGGGCCTGGGCCAGGTATTCCAGTGGCAGCACCTTGCCCTGCATGGTGTTTTCCAGGGCCAGCAGGCGGGTGCGGGCAAAGTGGAAGTCATCGGGCTTGATCGCCGCGGCCACTTGCGCCAAGTCCAGGGAACCGTCCGCCTGCACCTCCAGAGGCTGAGGCTGGATAGAACCCAGCACCGCCGCCCCGCCACCTTCGTATTTGTAGGTGTGGGCCTGCTGGCCGACGATGTATTCGTCGCCGCGCTCGCAGTGGGCCATCAACCCCAACAGGTTACTCATGGTCCCCGTGGGCACGAACAACGCTGCGGCAAACCCCAGGCGCGCGGCCAGTTCGGCCTCAAGGCGATTGACGGTCGGGTCTTCCCCGTACACATCGTCACCAGTAGGCGCGCTGGCCATGGCATCCAGCATGCCGGCGCTGGGTTGGGTGACCGTGTCGCTGCGAAGATCGATAACACTCATGAATCTGGCCTCGGGTTCTGGTGGGGGAATTCCCTTTCGAAGGGCAATTACTGCGGGTATGGCGACGATTAATCAAGACCGACTGGAGGAATATTCCGTGGCGAGGGAGCTTGCTCCCGCTCGGGTGCGAAGCAGCCGCAAAATCCAGGGGCCGCTTCGCAGCACAGCGGGAGCAAGCGCCCTCGCCACAGTGTTCTCGGGACATCCAGGTCATGCGTCGCGCTGAAATATGTGTTAAAAATCCTCCGCCGCCAAAAACATGGTGGCAAAAACGTTCTCAGGGCGGGGTGTAACTCCCCACCGGCGGTAATTGCACGCAACGTGCATAGCCCGCGAGCGCTTGGTGGTACACCGCTTTTTGGGGTGTAGCGACAAGGTCAGCAGACCCGGTGTGATTCCGGGGCCGACGGTCATAGTCCGGATGAAGAGAGAACGGGATTGATACCCAAGGGCCGACTGCGACTGTCCGTGCGCGGCGTACCCTCGAATCCCCTTCGATTCATGACGCCCTGTTTTTCACACAAACAGGAACCAGAACATGCAACCCACTGCAATCGACAGCAAAAGCAAAAGTCATCCGGGCGAGCGCGTCGCGTTCATCCAGGCCTGCTGGCACAAGGAAATCGTCGACCAGAGCCGTAAAGGCTTCGTCGCCGAAATGATCATCCAGGGTTACCAGGAAAGTGATATCGACTTCTTCGAAGTCGGTGGCGCCTTCGAGATTCCGCTGCACGCCAAGCTGCTGGCCAAGTCAGGCCGCTACGCCGGCATCGTCGCCGCCGGCCTGGTGGTGGACGGTGGCATCTACCGTCACGAATTCGTCGCCCAATCGGTGATCAGCGGCCTGATGCAGGTCCAGCTGGAAACCGAAGTGCCGGTGTTCTCGGTCGTGCTCACGCCGCATCACTTCCATGCCGGGGAAGAACATCAGAAGTTCTTCTTCGAGCATTTCGTGCACAAGGGCCAGGAAGCGGCGAAGACCTGCGCCGATACGTTGCACAAGACCCGGGCGTTGCGCCGTAGTGAGCAGCGGGCGGTAGCGAGCTAAAAACCACTGAAAAACCTGTGGGAGCGAGCTTGCTCGCGATGACCGGGTACCAGTCACCTGCAACATTGACTGGAACACCGCTATCGCGAGCAAGCTCGCTCCCACAATGGTTCGGTGTGGGTTTTAGATCAGGTTTTCGTCGGTCGCCGGCACAATCAGGATGCCAGCCCGCAAGCCATTCTTGACCTTGGGGTTCGGAAAGATGATCCGGGCGCCTTCTTCTTCGATCACCCAGCGGGTCTGGGCGATGTCTTCGGCCAGCACGTAGCCTTTGCCCAATTCCGAGAAGTTCTCGATGTCCGCCGGCAGGTTCAGGCGGAAACTGTCGCTGTGCTTGATGATTTCCCGGGCCACGCTGAACAGCTGCAGGCCATCGAGCCCTTCATCCAGCTCCGGCTCGTTACCCTCGATGATCTGTTGCAGGCGGGTTTCCAGCAGGCTGACGTTGACCCCGTCGTTCTGTCCGAATGGCCGGGCCTTGCCCAGTTCCAGGGTGAAGGACTCGGCACCGAGCTGGTCGTAGGTGTAGGCGCTGAACACAATGGACGGCTTGTTCTGCAGCAACACCGCCTCCATGCCCCCGGCACGCAGGCGTGCCAGTTCACGGCGTGAATGCTGGCGACCTTCTTTCCAGGGGTAGAGGGCGAACTGCTCGATCTTCGAGCCGCGGATGGCGGTGTGCAGGTCGTAATGCAAGCGACTGCGTTCTGGCCGACTGAAGAAACTGGCGGCCAGGCGCTCCAGCTCGCAGGCCCGTAGCGCCTCAGGACCGCCGCTCAGCTCATGGCGGCCATTGAACAGGCGGTTGACGTCCTGTTCGACGAAACGCTCACCGCGCCGTATGGCCTCGGGGTTGCCGAACAGGAACAGAATGCGCGCCCGCGGCTTCAAATGGCCACGGGCGATGTCGTGCAGCAAGCGGTCGAGCAGCTCGATCGGCGCGGTTTCGTTGCCGTGGATACCGGCCGACAGCAGCAGGTCCAGACCGTTATCCCGGGCTTCGGGCGGCTTGACCTCCAGCGCGCCCTCGCTCAACCAGCGCATCCGTACGCCTTCGACAGTCAGTTGAGTCTTCTCCGCCGGTTCACGGCCGGCGAGGGTCAGTTCAAGCAGTTTGCCGAGGGCGAGCATAGCGCGGTTTCCTTAATGGTCGTGGCCGCAATCCGGGCCATGGACATGGTCATCGTCGCCGACGTCCGCCGGTTCCATTTCCAGTTGCAGGCTGACCAGGTTGGTCGCCAATGGACGCAACAACAGGTTGGCGTATTCCTCGTCCCCTTCCTCGACATCGACGCCGATCAGCAACTGACCACGGCCATCCTGCTGGATCCACAACTCCTTGCCTTGCCACATCACCGCGACGCGGGTGCAGGAGGTTTCCAGTTGGGTGCCGTCGGTGTCTTCAAGGATCAGCTGCAAGGTATCGCTCATGTCTTTACGTTCTCGTCTGGGAATAAGGCAACGCGCCCTGCTTTGACTGTAGTCAGGTCGCGCGCGCTTTCAATTGATCTGGAAAGGATAAACCGAGCCAAGTTTAAGGATTTGTGTCAGTTCATCCAGTGCCCCACGGCATTCGAGCAGCAACTGGGGGTCTGCCAGATCGTTTTCGGTCATGCGGTCGCGGTAGTGCCGCTCGACCCATTGGGTCAGCGAATCGTACAGCGGCGCGGTCATGATAACCCCTGGGTTGACGGCCGCCAGCTCGGTTTCATTAAGGGCCACGCGCAACCTCAGGCAAGCCGGGCCACCACCGTTCTGCATGCTTTGCTTGAGGTCGAAGACCTTCACTTCGCGAATCACCCCGCCAGTGCCCGTCAGGCCCTGCAGGTATTGCCAGACGCGCTCGTTGCCACGGCACTCTTCCGGCACGATCAACAGCATGGAGCCGTCGGGACGCGACAGCAACTGGCTATTGAACAGGTAGGAACGCACCGCATCATCCACCGTCACCGCCGAACGCGGCACGCACACCGACTGAAATTTGCCACCGACTTTGGCGAGTTTGGCGCTCAGCTCGGCCAACATCTTGTCGGTCTCGAGAAACGCGTCCTCGTGATAGAACAGCACTTCGCCATTGCCCACCGCGATCACGTCGTTGTGGAACACACCCTGGTCGATCACCGATGGGTTCTGTTGAGCGTACACCACGCCCTCCTCCCTCAGCCCGTGCAGGCGGGCAACAGCCTGGGAAGCTTCCAGGGTCTGGCGCGCCGGGTATTTCTGCGGCGCGGGATAGCGGGTGTCAAAAGCGCTGCGACCGAACACAAAGAACTCGACACCGGCCTCACCGTAGGCGCGGCAGAAACGGGTGTGGTTGGCCGCGCCTTCATCGCCGAACTGCGCCACCGCTGGCAACGCGGCGTGGTGGGCGAAGTGTTGCTGGTTGGCGAACATCGCCCCCAGCACACGACTGGTGGTCGGATGTTCGATGCTGCGGTGGTATTTGCAATTCAGGTTGGCGGCGGTGAAATGCACGCGACCATCAGCGGTGTCGGCACTCGGGCTGACGGTGGCGGCGTTAGCCACCCACATGCTGGAGGCCGAGCAACTGGCGACCAGCAGCGGCATCGCTTCTTTCGCGGCCTGTTGGATGACCTGGGCATCGCTGCCGGCAAAACCCAACCGACGCAGGGCCGCCACGTCCGGGCGCTCCTGCGGCGCCAGCACACCTTGCTGGAAACCCATGTCCATCAGCGCTTTCATTTTCGCCAGGCCCTGCAACGCCGCTTCCTTGGGGTTGGAGGACTGCTGGCTATTGCTCTGGGAGGCGACGTTGCCGTACGAGAGCCCGCCGTAGTTATGGGTCGGCCCCACTAGACCGTCAAAGTTGACTTCATAGGATTTCATCAGCGAGGCTCCACGAGAATCTGTTTTTATAGGCATCAATTACAACCGCGTCGCGGCTATCGCGAGCAAGCTCGCTCCCACAAAGGACTGCACAACCCCCTGTGGGAGCGAGCTTGCTCGCGATCGGGGTTCACACCATTCTCACGCCGGGGGTCAGGGCAGCCGGCATGACGAGGCTCGGAGTCTCCAGGGACGCCACCGGGTACGCGCAATAATCAGCCGCGTAATAAGCACTGGCGCGATGGTTGCCCGAAGCGCCGACACCGCCGAACGGCGCGCTGCTGGCAGCCCCCGTCAGTTGCTTGTTCCAGTTGACGATACCGGCACGGCTCTCCAGCCAGAACTGCTGGTAACGCTCTTGGGAATCGGACAGCAACCCGGCGGCCAGGCCATATTGCGTATTGTTGGCCTCGGTGATTGCCGCTGCGAAATCTTTGTAGCGGATCACTTGCAGCAACGGCCCGAACAGTTCTTCATCAGGCCGCTCGGCCACGGTCGTCACGTCCAGGATACCCGGCGTCAGCAATGCCGCCTGAGGCTGGGGCTGGGTCATGCTCAACAGCGGCACCGCGCCTTTGCCCAGCAAATGGTTCTGCGCGTCCATCAGCGCCTTTGCCGCGCCCAGGGAAATCACCGCCCCCATGAAGGGTGCCGGTTGCTGGTCGAAAGCACCGACTTCAAGGGTCGAGCTGACGGCCACCAGGCGCGCCAGCAAGGCATCGCCCCAGGCCCCTTCCGGCACCAGCAGGCGGCGCGCACAGGTGCAGCGCTGCCCGGCGGAAATGAAAGCGGACTGAATAATGGTGTAGACCGCAGCATCGACGTCGGCCACCTCATCCACCACCAGCGGGTTGTTGCCGCCCATTTCCAGCGCGAGGATCTTGTCCGGACGCCCGGAAAATTGTTGGTGCAACAGATTGCCGGTACGGCTGGAGCCGGTGAAGAACAGTCCGTCGATGCCCGAGTTGGCCGCCAGGGCGATACCGGTTTCCCGCGCGCCTTGCAGCAGGTTCAGCACGCCCGCTGGCAGGCCGGCCTCGACCCAACACTTGACCGTCAGCTCGGCGACTTTCGGCGTCAGCTCGCTCGGCTTGAACAGCACGCTGTTACCGGCCAGCAGCGCTGGCACGATGTGGCCATTGGGCAAGTGACCGGGGAAGTTGTAGGGGCCGAACACCGCCACCACGCCATGGGGCTTGTGGCGCAGCACGGCGGTGGCGTCGCCCAGGGGGCCGCTCTTCTCACCGGTCCGCTCGCGGTAGCTCTGCACCGAAATGGCAATTTTATTGACCATGGTGGTGACTTCGGTCGCCGCTTCCCACAACGGTTTTCCGGTTTCTTCACCGATGCACTGGGCCAGTTCGTCAGCATGGCTTTTCAGGCTCGCGGCAAAGGCTTCCAGTACCTGGATGCGCTCATCCAGCGTGCGCCGAGCCCAGCCCGGAAACGCCTGGCGCGCGGCCTGCACCGCCGACTCCACCTGCGCAGCCGTGGCGCCCTTGCCCGACCACAGCACCTGCTGGGTCACCGGGTTCAACGACTCAAAAACGTCACCTTGGCCTTCCAGCCAACTTCCTGCGATGTACAGCGAATTCATTATTTCGACTCCCGAGCAGCAGACAACGCGACGGCACGCACCTGATCGCCGGCATTGAGTTGAAGACGTTTGGCAGTCAGCGGATCGACCACCAGGGTGCCCGCAGCCAGGCGCGCCGGTGCCGCCGTGATGCGGCAGTCCTCGCGCTTACGGTTATGAATGATGAACGGCGTGGCGTCATCACCCGGCGTACCGATGGCCAGCACCAGCGCCTGGCTGTCACGAATCGCGCGGATCTTGCCGGTTTCGCACTCCACCGCCGGGCCGGCGTCGAAGATGTCGACGTAACCCTGGTAACTGAAGCCTTCGCTCTTGAGCATCGACAATGCCGGTTCGGTGTCCGGATGAACCTGGCCGATCACGGCCCGGGCATCTTCGGACAAGAAACAGGTGTACAACGGGAACTTGGGCATCAGCTCGGCGATGAACGCCTTGTTGCCCACGCCGGTGAGGTAATCGGCCTGGCTGAATTCCATCTTGAAGAAGTGCCGGCCCAGGCTTTCCCAGAACGGTGAACGCCCCTTGTCGTCGGACATGCCGCGCATCTCGGCGATGATCTTGTTGCCGAACAATTGCGGGAATTCGGCAATGAACAACAGCCGCGCCTTGGCCAGCATGCGGCCATTGAGACCACTGCGGAAATCGGCATGCAGGAACAGCGAGCACAGCTCGGAATTGCCGGTCAGGTCGTTGGCCAGGAACAGGGTCGGGATTTCCCGGTAGATGTTCAGCTCCTGGGAGGCGCTGACTGTCAGGCCGACCCGGAAGTTGTACCAGGGCTCACGCAACCCCACGGCACCGGCGATGGCGGAAATGCCCACCACGCGACCGTCATCGTCTTCGAGCACGAACAGGTAGTCCGCGTCACCGCGCCCGGCTTCGCCGCGAAAGGTCTTCTCGGCCCAGCCGACCCGATGGGCCAGGCGCTCTTCGTTGGCCGGCAAGGTGGTCAGGCCGGTACCCGTGCTGCGGGCCAGGGCGATCAGAGCGGGTAAATCGCTGCTGCGTACGGGACGAACGATCATGCTATCTCCTCAAACGGGTCGCTCACGCCACCCGCGAAACTCAGCTGTAAAGCGTTATACGGCTACCAGGCGCACGCTGGCGCCTTCGCCGACGCCCAAGGCTTCGGCCGCTTCCATGTCCAGCGTCACAGGTTTGCCCGGCGCGTAATCGAGCTCGAGCAGCACGGCGCGGTAATCCTGCAACTGGGCATTGGCCACCAGGTACTGGCGGCCGGCACCCTTGACCGGTTCACCGATCTTGACCGGCACCACGCGGCTCTGGGCAATCGAGCGGATGCCCGAGACACGAGCGTGCAGGGTCGGGCCACCGTCGAAGATGTCGATGTAGTGATCGGTCTCGAAACCCTCGCGCATCAGGATGTCGAAGGTGATCTGCGCCCGCGGATGGACCTGGCCCATGGCTTCCTGGGCGGCGTCCGGCAACAGCGGCACGTAGATCGGGTAATGCGGCATCAATTCGGCGAGGAAGGTGCGACTTTTCAGCCCGCACAGACGCTCGGCGGCGGCGTAATTGAGGTCGAAGAAGTTGCGACCGATGGCGTCCCAGAACGGGGAGTCGCCATTCTCATCGCTGTAGCCGACGATCTCGGTCACCACCGAATCGGCAAACCGTTCCGGGTGGCTGGCGACGAACAGCAGGCGCCCGCGGGAATTGAGTTCCGACCATGGCGAACCCACCAGCTCCGGCACCACGTAGAAACTGGTCAGCAGGCTGTTGCCAGTCAGGTCGTGGCACTGGGAGAGCACGTGGATCTTGTTGTGGATCTTCAGCTCACGGGAGGCGTGAACGAAAGTCTCGTTGCGAAAGCTGTAGAACGGTTCGGAATAACCGGCCGAAGCGACGATGGCCGAACAGCCCACCAGCTTGCCGGTCGTGGTGTCTTCAAGGACGAAGAAATAGCTCTCTTCACCGTTGAAGCTGACTTCGGCGGCAAACGAGGCTTCGCTTGCGGCGATCTTGTCGCTCAGGCGTTCCACGTCATCCGGCAAGGAAGTGACACCGATCGGACTGTCCGCAGCCAGACGCTGTACCTCGCCCAGATCAGCCATTTGCGCGGGGCGCATCACCAGCATGGTGTCACTCCTTAACTTGAAATAAAGGGTTCGACCTCAGGTCGACACAAAGAAAAAATACCGGACCTGCCTCCCTATTGACTCAAATGTGGGAGCAGGTTTGTGGGAGCGAAGCTTGCTCGCGATGCAGGCAATGAGTTCTACCTGCAAGGCCGAGGCGATCCGTCGCGAGCAAGCTTTGCTCCCACAAAAGCCCGGCTCCACAATGGAGCCGGTACAGTCTGTAAACAATCAGGCCTGAGTCAACTTCGCCACGGCCCGCTCGAAACGATCCAGGCCTTCGTCGATATCGGCGTCTTCCACCACCAGGCTCGGGGCGAAGCGAATCACGTCCGGGCCGGCTTGCAGGATCATCAGGCCTTCCTGTTCGGCGGCGTTGAAGATGTCCTTGGCCTTGCCTTTCCAGGCGTCGTTCAGCACGCAGCCGATCAGCAGGCCCAGGCCGCGTACTTGGGTGAACAGGCCGTACTTCTCGCCGATCTGCTCCAGGCGCGCCTTGAACTTGGCGTGCTTGGTTTTGACACCACCGAGTACCTCAGGCGTATTGACCACATCGATCACCGCTTCGGCCACCGCGCAGGCCAGCGGGTTACCGCCGTAGGTGGTGCCGTGGGTACCGACGACCAGGTGCTTGGCCAGCGCTTCGGTGGTGAGCATCGCCGCGATCGGGAAACCACCACCCAGGCTCTTGGCGCTGGTGAGGATGTCCGGGACCACGCCGTAATGCATGTAGGCGAACAGGTGGCCGCTGCGACCCATGCCGGTCTGCACTTCATCGAACACCAGCAATGCGTCGTGGGCATCGCACAGGTCGCGGGCGCCTTGCAGATAGGCCTGCTCGGCCGGCAGTACCCCGCCCTCGCCCTGGATCGGTTCCAGCACCACGGCGCAGGTCTTATCCGAAATGGCGGCTTTCAAAGCGGCCAGGTCGTTGTAAGGAACGTGGGTAATGCCAGTAATTTTAGGACCGAAGCCGTCGGAGTACTTCGACTGCCCGCCGACGTTGACGGTGAACAAGGTACGACCGTGGAAGCTATTGAGCGCGGCGATGATTTCGTACTTCTCGCTGCCGAAACGATCGAACGCGACGCGACGGGCCAGCTTGAAGGCGGCCTCGTTGGCTTCAGCGCCAGAGTTGCAGAAGAAAGCACGCTCGGCAAAGGTTGCGTTGACCAACTTATGGGCCAGGCGCAGGGCCGGCTCGTTGGTGAATACGTTGGACACGTGCCACAACTTGTTGGCCTGTTCGGTCAGTGCGCCGACCAGCGCCGGGTGGGCGTGGCCCAGTACGTTGACTGCAATACCGCCAGCAAAGTCGATCAACTCACGACCGGATTGGTCCCATACGCGGGAACCGGCACCACGCACAGGGATGAAGGCAGCAGGTGCATAGTTGGGAACCATAACCTGGTCGAAATCGGCGCGTTGTACCGCGGCTTGCTCAACGGACATCGGAGTCTCCTGATGAGGAACACCCGCCTGGAACTGGCGGGCTTGGTAAGGATTGTAAGGACAGTTTTCAGCCCGGCCTTGCCGCCAAGCGACAACTTCTTATAGCGCCAACCCACGTTTTTCGCGGGTTTACGGCAATGCGACAAATAGCGTCGCAAAGGCGCAGTTTAAACGTTGCCAAGGGATTTGAGGCACCTGCATCCATATTTCCCTGGCCAGCCACAACTGGAGCTTGAGAGGCGTTATCTGTGGCGAGGGAGCTTGCTCCTGCTGGGGCGCGCAGCGTCCCCCAGAAAAACCCCCGATCAATCTGAGGTACCGGGGTTACCATTTGGGTCCGCTTCGCGGCCCAGCGGGAGCAAGCTCCCTCGCCACAGGAAGTTGTCTTACCCCAGGAGCCTTATGCCCTAGCCCCGCTCGGACGGCACCGACGACAGTTCGAACGGGCTGCTGCTGCGCCGCTGGTTGCGGTCTTCCCGCGGTGTGGCGCCGAAGAAGTTGCGGTAGGCGCTGGAGAAGTGCGGCCCCGAGGAAAAACCGCAGGACAGGCCGATCTGGATGATGGATTTGCTGGTCTGCATCAGCATCTGCCGGGCCTTGTTCAGGCGCAGTTCCAGGTAATACTGGCTGGGCACGCGATTGAGGTATTGCTTGAAGATCCGCTCCAGCTGTCGACGGGATACACAGACATGCTGGGCGATCTCGTCGGTGGTCAGCGGTTCTTCGATGTTGGCTTCCATCAGCAGCACCGCCTGGGTGAGCTTTGGATGGCTGGAGCCAAGACGATTCTGCAGCGGGATGCGCTGACGCTCGCCGCCCTCGCGAATGCGCTCGACCACCAACTCTTCCGACACCGCACCGGCCAGTTCCGCGCCGTGATCGCGAGCCAGCACCGCCAGCAACAGGTCGAGCACCGACATGCCGCCGCAAGCGCTCAGGCGATCGCGATCCCAGTCAAACAGATGGCTAGTGGCGATGACCTTGGGGAAGCGCTCGGAGAAATCGTCCTGCCAGCGCCAATGCACGGCGGCCCGGTAACCGTCGAGCAAACCCAGTTGGGCCAGGGGATAGACACCGGCAGACAAACCACCAATCACACAACCGGCACGCACCAGTTGCTTGAGGGCGCTGCTCAGGGATGAGGCCAGCGCAGCCGGCGGCTCATCGGCCAGCAGGAAAAGCTTCTGCAAGCCTTCGAGCCTGCCAGCCCAGGGCTCGCCCGGCAGTTGCCAGGCGCCGTCGACCGGTGGTTCCGCCTGCAAGAACGACAGTTCATAGACCACATCCGGATGCACCCGCTGAGCAACACGCAAGGCCTCCTCGGCCAGCGCCAGCGTCAAGGCTTTAGTGCTGGGCCAAATCAGGAAACCTATTCGATGGGCAGTCATGGCGGGCGATCCGAAGCGAAAACAGTGTTAAAGCCAAAAGCGGCTGCAACCAAATTAGACCATCTGGCGCGCGGTGCGCAGCATGACCCAAATCAGGTGCGTAACGGGAGCGATTACTTGAGGCTGCCCGAAAGAAATTGTTGCAAGCGCTCGGATTGCGGATTGACCAGCACTTCGCGCGGGTTGCCGCTTTCTTCGACGATGCCCTTGTGCAAGAACACCAGCTGGTTCGACACTTCACGGGCAAAGCCCATTTCGTGGGTCACCACCACCATCGTCCGGCCTTCCAGGGCCAGGCCCTGCATCACCTTGAGCACATCGCCTACCAGTTCCGGGTCGAGGGCCGAGGTCGGCTCGTCGAACAGCATCACCTCCGGCTCCATCGCCAGCGCACGGGCAATCGCCACACGCTGCTGCTCGCCGCCGGACATGTGGCCCGGGTAGGCATCCTTGCGATGGGCCACGCCGACCTTGTTCAGGTAGTGCTCGGCTTTCTCCCGCGCTTGAGCCTTGGTCACGCCCAGCACATGCACCGGCGCTTCCATGATATTTTCCAGCGCAGTCATGTGGGACCACAGGTTGAAATGCTGGAACACCATCGACAGCCGCGAACGCATGCGCTGCAGTTGCTTGGGGTCTGCGGCCTTCAACGCGCCGTCCTTGCCGGCGACCAGCTTCAGCTCTTCGTTGTTGAGCAGGATCTTGCCGGCATGGGGCTGCTCAAGCAGGTTGATGCAACGCAGGAAGGTACTTTTGCCCGAGCCACTGGAGCCGATGATGCTGATCACATCGCCGGCGGCGGCTTTCAGGGACACGCCCTTGAGCACTTCGTGACTGCCATAGCGTTTATGCAGGTCTTGGACTTCAAGCTTGTACATGCGGTCGGTTCTCACAAAACGTCAGTCGTTGAGCAGTCGATCGGATCGATGCGTTATCAGTGCTTGCGCGGGGCCAGGTAACCCAACCAGCGGCGCTCGGCCAGCTTGAACAGGCGCACCAGGATGAAGGTCAGGCACAGGTAGAAAACGCCGGCCGTGATGTAGGCTTCGAACGGCAAGTAGTACTGCGCATTCACTGTGCGCGCGGCACCGGTGATGTCGATCAGGGTCACGATGGAGGCCAGGCTGGTGGTCTGCAACATCATGATCACTTCGTTGCTGTATTGCGGCAGCGCCCGACGCAAGGCCGATGGCAGCAGGATCCGGCGATACAGCTTGTAGCGCGACATGCCCATGGCCTTGGCCGCTTCGATCTCACCATTGGACGTGGCCCGCAGGCTGCCGGCGATGATTTCGGCGGTGTAGGCGCTGGTGTTGATGGCAAACGCCAGGCACGCACAGAAGGTCGCACTGGACAGCCACGGCCAGAGGAAGCTTTCGCGAACGATCGCGAACTGCGCCAGCCCGTAGTAGATCAGGAACAGTTGCACCAGCATCGGCGTGCCGCGGATCACGTAGGTGTAGAGCCAGGCCGTCATGTTGACGATCGGCTGCTTGGACACCCGCATCAGCCCCAGGGGCAACGCCGCCAGCAGGCCGAAGAACAGCGACAGGGCCAGCAACTTCAGAGTGGTCAACAAGCCACTGAAATACAGCGGCAAGGCTTCATAGATGACGTTGTAGTCGAAGATCATAGATCAGCCGCCCTTACGCCTACCGAGTAGCGCTTCTCAAGGTGACGCAATGCCAGTAACGAGACACTGGTGATCACCAGGTACATCGCCGCCACTGCGAGGAAGAAGGTGAAAGGCTCGCGCGTGGCATCTGCCGCCTGCTTGGCCTTGAACATCATGTCTTGCAGGCCCACCACCGAAATCAGCGCGGTGGCCTTGGTCAGCACCAGCCAGTTGTTGGTGAAGCCCGGGATCGCCAGGCGAATCATCTGCGGCACCAGCACCCGGAAAAACACCTGGAACCCGTTCATGCCGTACGCCATGCCCGCCTCGGCCTGCCCCTTGGGGATCGCCATGAAGGCACCGCGGAAGGTTTCCGACAGGTAGGCACCGAAGATGAACCCCAGCGTGCCGATACCGGCCGCCAGCGGGTTCAGGTCGATGTAATCGTCGTAGCCGAGCATCGGCGCCACACGGTTGAGCAAGTCCTGGCCGCCGTAGAAAATCAGCAGGATCAGCACCAGATCGGGAATACCGCGAATGACCGTGGCATACAGGTCGCCCAGCCACGCCAGCCAGCGCACCGGAGAGAGGCGCAACGCAACGCCGATCAACCCCAGGACGATGGCCAGGGCCATGGACGACAAGGCGAGCTCAAGCGTCAACCATGCGCCATCGAGGATGACAGCCCCGTAGCCTTTCAACATGATTCAGGTCCTCGAGAGTGGGATGAAAAAATGGCGCAAACCGCAGAGATCCTGTTGCTTGCGCCATTTCGCACGAGTGGCGGGACGTCGTTACTTGCCGTAGATGTCGAAAGCGAAGTATTTGTCCTGGATTTGCTTGTACTTGCCGTTCTCGCGAATGGCCGCGATCGCGCCGTTGATCTTGTCCTTCAACGCGTCGCCCTTGCGCACCGCGATGCCGACGCCGTCGCCGAAGTACTTGACGTCGGTAAAGGCCGGGCCGACGAACGCGAAGCCCTTGCCGGCATCGGTCTTGAGGAAGCCGTCATCCAACAGCGTAGCGTCTGCCACGGTGCCGTCGAGACGACCAGCGGACACGTCCAGGTAGATCTCGTTCTGCGAACCGTATGGGTTGATCTCGGCACCCAGCGGGGCCAGGACTTCACGGGCGAAACGCTCGTGGATCGAACCACGCTGCACGCCGATATTCTTGCCCTTGAGCTCGGTCAGACCGTCGCTGACCTGGGTACCGGCCTTCATCACCAGACGAGCCGGGGTGTTGTAGTACTTGTTGGTGAAATCAACCGACTTCTTGCGATCTTCGGTGATCGACATGGACGACAGGATCGCGTCGATCTTGCGAACCTTGAGCGCCGGGATCAGACCGTCGAACTCTTGCTCGACCCACACGCACTTGACCTTCATTTCTTCGCACAGCGCATTGCCGATGTCGTAGTCGAAACCGACGATGCTGCCATCCGGAGCTTTCGAGGCGAACGGAGGGTAAGCCGCTTCGATACCAATCTTCAGGGGCTTCTCATCCGCGAAGGTTGGCAGGGACAGCACGGACAGTGCCAGGGCGCCAAGCAGCACAAGTTTCTTCATCTTGGGACTCCATCGGTAAAGGGCAAAAACGGCAGAGTGAGCAACAGCCCAATATGCGAATGGGTGAAACGAACTTTGGTGCTGCGTCCTAGGAAGCTCACGGTTTATTCAACACGAGCCACGACGAGCGAGTGATCGGCATTCTAACGACAGGCCCGAAGCCGATATTTCTTCAATGCGACAACAAATTACAGAAGCACCGAGAAAGCTGTTCGAGCGCATTGACAGCCTCGCAAATTCATGCAAGAGCAAAAGAAGGGAAACCGATCTATGCTGCAAATAGCGGGCCCATTATTCGCAAACCCTTCTAATCCGGCAAGCACAGCGTGTCGGCTTATTTTTGCAGACACCCGGAAGCGCCCTGTATCGGGGCTTGGCGTTTCACATCGCCCCGTTGTGGCGCCTTTGGTTACACATTTCGAAACACCGGTAACGCTCGGAAGCGTCTGACGACGAAGATCGATATTTATTCGCAGACCATGCCGGCCAAACACAAAACCCCGTGGCGAGGGAGCTTGCTCCCGCTGGGCTGCGCAGCAGCCCCAAAGCCAGGCACCGCAGTCGTTCGGTCATACCGCATGGGCCGGTTTACGACTGCTGCGCAGCCGAGCGGGAGCAAGCTCCCTCGCCACAAGAGCACCCAGCCGTGAAATAGGTGTAAACCTTATTCAGGACCAGACAGGCCCC